>NZ_JBEFAK010000030.1:0-129020 GCF_040137845.1 Nonomuraea sp. B19D2
CTCCACTCGTTCTGCGGTAATATTCCACCGAAGGAGTATGAAGGCGCCTTCTATAAGGCGCAGGAATCTGCTACGTCATTCGCAAGTTCGCAGGAATCGTAGCCTCCAAGATTCCCGGGACGGTCCAGATCGACGCCGACGTGTCGCGGCGGCCGTGCTGTGGCTGTGCAGCCGCGAACCAGCGGATGCGCTATCCCCATGGAGTAACGACGGTTACTTCCGGCAACAGCGCGTCTGCTGCCTCCAGGAAGATCAGGCATCCTGCTATCCCGACGATCCAGCGCAGTGTTGTGCGGGATCCAGAGGAGAGCCTGTTCTGCCACCGTTCGAACCGTTCACGCATACGTTCGCCCAGGACGGCCCATGCGACGAAGAGCAGCATGCCGGGGATCACCATGATGGTCACGTACCCGCCGAGGAGCGGCGACCATTGGACGGCGGGCAGGCCGGCCGAGGTCATGATGCCGATCGCGCCGAAGTACGGCACGGCGGTGGCGAACTCGAACAGCCAGGTCCCCAGCCCCAGCAGCAGCATCGCGCGCACGGTGAAGGACCGGGCTACAGAAGGGGGCTCTGTCACGTGGAGCGACCAACGGGCGCTGTACCGCCAGTGCATCGCCGCCCTGCGCGGATGCGAGCCGACCCGCGAACCGGGCCAGGCCACGCTCCCGCACCCTGACGCCCAGGTCGAGCTCTGGGCGGCGCTCCTGCACACGTTCGTCGACGGACTCGCCTCCCAGATCATGAACACACCCGGCGAAGTGTCCGCCGACACCGCCGCACGACTGCTGCGTTCACTGCTGCAAGCCGTACCTCCTGCACGGCCAGACCGGTGAGAGCGGTGACGTCCAGTGCGGCGTGACTGAAGAGTTGGTCAATCTATAGCTATCTGTCATTACTCAGTGTTATTCACCGAATACCTGCGGTTATAGACCCTGTGTCGGACTCTTGCGAGAGCAGGCTGTTGCATGCGTAGCTGACCGAGAAGGGGCGGTTGCCGATGTCGGGGGACCTTGGTGCGGGGCGGCGGTACGACCCGCCGGGCAGGTTGCCCGACTTCAAGCACATCGAGGGGCAGTCGCAGCAGTGGAGCCATGCGGTCTCCGGCTGGTTCGACGAGTGCATCGCCTATCAGGAAGCCCACAATCTGCATCCAGGGGACAAGTGCCAGTACTACAACTGGCTGACCACGAGCCCGCCGGGGCCGGACATGGCCCAGACGATCGTGTGGAACGCGTTGCCGAACACGCTGGTGCGCCGGTTCGGACAGGCCAAGGCAGTGGAGCTGGCCGACAGGATGTTCCCGCTGACTGAACGGGCCGACGGCGCGGGCGGCTACTTCACGGGAAAAGTTTGGGAGCGCACGTTCTATCGGCCGCACGACGAATACTGCGAATGGCGGGTGATCAGGAACAGCTCGGGCAAGATCACGAAGATTGTTTTCACCTCCGAGCCTCCGGAGTACTGGCAGGCGCTCCACGGTGACACGCTGCCGGGGGCGAACGAGGACTCCACGGCCAAGTACCCCTTCCGGGGTGACCGCGCCCTGATGCTGGAGCTGTACCGCACGTACGTGGACAAGAACGTCCAGCTGAAGGACCTTCAGGCGCAGCAGGATCTGATCGACGAGGCCACCAAGCGGGTGGTGATCCCGGCCGGTGCCTACAACCCGTGGAACAAATGGAACACCACCCACGGAGCGATGCATCTGTGCCAGCCGGACAACACGCTGGTCGCCGAGATCGCGCTCGGCGCCGACGCCACGGTCCTGCGTCGGCGGGGTGACCGGCCGGTCGAGAACCCTGATGAGCTCGTGTGCTGCTCACGCTACGGCGGGCCGATGCGCAACAGCGATCCGACGATCGGCGCCAGCGTCAATTCCCTGGCCCGGATGGGCTGCTGGATCACCCTGCGCAACCCGGTCGGGCTGTACATCCATCACATCGACCTGGCCGGGATCACCCGGCCCGACGGGACATCGCACGGCAGGCCGATCACGCCTGAGTACTTCCGGGTCGAACGGGGCTCGCTGACCGAGCAGTTGATCGCACGGGCGGTGTTCGAGGTGCCGCCCTCGGAGCAGCCCGCCTCCGGCGAGCCGCTCACCGTCAGCGACCTGCGGATCGCCGGCGTTCCGATCGAGTACGGCGCCCAACTCGCCGGGCGCATCACCGTCGCGCTCACGGGCGTGGCCGCCGGTCCCGGGTCGTTTCGCAACACGCCCGTGGGTTGCGTCGGCCGCTGCTGCCAAGGACAGGAGAACCCGATGTTCCTGCGCCTGGTGAGCCGCGACGCCGCGTGCCCGGACGGGACGCGCCCAGCCTTCGACTATCCCGGCGCTGAGAACGCCGCACCTGAAGCACGTCTCGTCGCCGATACCGCGCCGCGCCTGCGACACCGAGCCTAGAAGAGGGATCACCATGACCACTCCGGACGAGGAGCCCCTGCTGGACGGTGACGAGATCCAGGGCAACATCGTCCCCGGATTCCTCAAGCCCCACATGGCAGTGCTCGCTCTGAGACTCGACCGCGACCATCTCGCTCGAATGAGGCGGTGGTGTCACGAGATCGCCTCGAAGGTCACCACCCTGACCACGGTGATGAGAACCAGAAGGCAGGTACGGGCTCTCGAACACCAACGCGCTGAGGCGAAATTGTCCGCCCTGAGCGGCCAGGCCGAGCCCGGCGCCCTGGGCCTCAGGGACGTCCTGGGCGATGTGCGCGATGTATGGCTCAGCGTCGCGTTCAGCCGGCCCGCATTGCAGGCACTGCTGACGGACGACCAGCGTGACAGCGTCGCGGCGTTCACCGACCCCGCGTTCCAGCTGGGCATGGCCGCGCGATCGACGGCCCTGGGCGACCCGGCCGACCCCGCCGAGCAGGGCCACCACAGCAAGTGGGCGGTGTGCGACCCGGACATCCTGCTGGTCATCGGCGCCGATGACGAAGGTGATCTGGGCGACTACCTCGACGAGCTACGGCGGGAACTGGCCGACCACGGGTTCGGCGTGGTCTACGAGGAGCTGGGGCACAAGCTCGACGCCGTCGGTTCGGAGCATTTCGGCTTCCAGGACGGGGTGTCGCAGCCCGGTGTGCGCGGCCGATACGGCCCGGACGGGGACTTCCTCACGCCCAGGTACGTGGCGGACATGGCCGGTCAGCGGCCTGAGTGCTGGCTGTACGGACTCCCCGGCCAGTACCTGGTGTGGCCGGGGGAGTTCCTGTTCGGCCACCCCGGCCAGGGCAGCGACCCGCTGTTGCGCGGCGCCGAACGGCTGCCCGGCCCCCACTGGAGCCGCAACGGCTCCTATCTCGCTTTCCGCCGGTTGCGGCAGGACGTGGCCGCCTTCCGTGCGTTCCTGGAGGAATCCGCACGCCGGCTGCTTCCCTGGGAGGTCACCCCGGAGAAGATCGGCGCCGATGTCGTGGGCCGCTGGCCCAGCGGCGCGCCGGTCGCCCGCACCCCCGGCGAGGACATCCCTGAACTCGGCGTGGACCGGCTGCGCAACGACTACTTCGAGTTCGGTTCCGACGCCCGCACCCTCGTCCTCACCGACGGCGAGACCACCGACCGCGACCACCCGGACGCCGACGCCGACCCGATCGGCCTGACCTGCCCGCAGTTCGCGCACATCCGCAAGGTCAATTCGCGTACCGCCGCCAACGACGCGGGTGGCCGAATGGCGTCCTTCACCCGCCGGATCCTGCGCCGCGGACTGCCCTACGGGCCGCTCTACGACCAGGACCCGGCCGCCGACCGCGGGCTGCTGTTCCTGTCGTACCAGACCTCGATCGTCGACCAGTTCGAGTTCCTCAACCGCCAGTGGATGGGCGACTCCGCCAACCCCCGCAGCCCCGGAGGCCACGACATGCTCGTCGGCCAGAACGGGCAGCCCGGTGAGCACCGGCTCCGCCAATGCGCCGTACCCACCGCGGGCGGCACCACCCTGGCCGCACCACGCGACTTCGTCATTCCCGCCGGGGGCGGCTACTTCTTCACGCCGTCCATCACCGCACTGCGCGAAGTCCTGGGCGCGCCCGCCACCGGCCGATGACGCGTTATCTCAATCGGACCGGTGAGTTTCCGGTGGGTCCGCGGTCAACACCTTCGGATGAAGGGAAAGGACATGACCATGGCGGACTTCCCGCAGGGTGACGTGCGGTTGCTGGAGACCGACGTCGCACAGCGCCTGCTGCACTCGACGATTCCCGCACGTCTGGCGTACGTGGCGACCGACGGGACGCCTCGGGTGATATCGACCTGGTACGTCTGGACGGGCGAGGAGCTCGTCATGGCGACGTACGTCAACTGCACCTCCATGGGGATCACCCGCCCGGCCCGGCGGCTCCGTGACCTGCGCGCCAATCCCGACGTCGCCATCACCATCGACACCGAGCCCCAGCCGCCGGACGTGCTCCTGCTGCGCGGCCGCGTCTCCATCACCGAAGTCGACGGCATGGTGCCCGAGCAGGCCCAGGCGGCGCGCCGTTTCCTCGGAGAGGAAGGCGGCGCCGGCTACGTCGCCCAGGCCGATCATCCCGAAACGAGGATGGCCCGCATCGCCCTCCGCCCCACCTGGGTGGGCGTCCTCGACTTCCAGACCCGCCTCCCCGGCATCATCGGCGGCTGACTGCCAGGGGTAAGGCGGTGGTGCCGGCGATGCGGGCGGTGGTGGTGGTCACCGACGCGGTACGGCGGGCGAGCCGGCCGGACCACGCGATCGGCGGCGGCGCCACCGCCTGAGCGTCTTACAGCAGGTCGCGGACGACCCGGGTGCCGGCGAGGCGGTCGCGCAGGGTGCGGGCGGCCGGGCCGGGCACAGCCCGCAGCCCGGCCACTGCCCGGTGTCGGCGGAGACGACGCGGATGTCGAGAAGATGCTCGGGGCGTTGCCGGTGGTGGCCGGGTTCTGCCCGCGGTTACGGATCCGAGTGCTGGTGGATGCGGCCTGCCCAGTGCGGGATGTAGCCGAGCTGACTCACGGCCAGGTGATCGAGGTGCTGGTGGCCAACCGCCTGACCTCGCCCGCCCCGCTGGTGACCTCGCTGATGCGGAGCGCCTTTGGGTCACGTCCAGGCTCTGACACTGGGGCTGAGCAGCATGTCCTTGCCTAGCTCGGCGCCCAGCCGGTCGGCCGCCGCCCGCCGGGGATCGTGGGCCACGACCACGGAGAGGGGCACCGAAGCCAGGCGCCTGTCCTTGATCAGGATCGCCGTGATGCCGCGCCGATCCGCGTCACGGGGCAACGCCGGCAGGGTCAGCAGCGTCGCCGCTCCCCGCGCCACCGCGAGTTCCAGCGCGAGGGTCAGCGTGTTGGTCTCACCGACCAGGTCCACGGCGACATGGTGCTCGTGGCAGGCCCGGTCGACCTCGCTCCGGATGCCGAACGTCGCGTCGGGCAGCACCACGGGCAGCCCGGCCAGGTCGGCCATCGTCACGGACTCGCGTTCGGCGAGCGCGTGATCGGGTCCCACCACCAGGTGCACCGGCAACGCGGTGGTGGCAACGACCCGGACGTGCTTGCCCACATGACGTCCCGACGAGAAGCCGACGTCCAGCTCACCGCCGGCAACATGCTCGATCACCTGTTGCGAGGGCAGCATGAGCAGGTCCAAGCGGGTGCCGGGAGATCGGCGGTCCAGTCGTGCGGTCAGTGCCGAGGCCAGGCCAACGAGACCCTCGAGCAGCCCCACCCGCAGGGTAGGGACGGCGGCGGTCCCTCCCCGCAGCCGTCCACGCAGCGCCTCGTCACGGTCGGCGGAGGCGACGAAGTGCTCCAGCGCGATGGTGCCGGCCTCGGTCAGGCGCATCCCCGAGGCGACCCGGTCGAACAGGCGCACCCCCAGGTCCTTCTCCAGCAGCCGGACCTGCCGGCTGACCGCCGATGGCGCCACCAGCAGGCTTTCCGCCGCGGCGCGAATGGAGCCCTGGGCCGCGACCTCGACGAAGTAGCGCACAGACGGACTGGCCCAGCTCACGAGGCATTCACATCAAGGCAACACATCATGCGAAACATTCTATTGGCGCGTACGCCGCCGAACAGGGCACCCTGAAACCCACCGCTCACGAGGAAGACCTGTGTCAATGCTTTCCAAGACGCCCTCCGGCCGCGGCTATTCGTACCTGCCCGCGGTCGCCCAGTACTCGGCCGGTGTCGTCGCCGATGACGGCCACGAGCTTCGACGGCATGTGATGTCACCCGGGCTCCCGCTGGCTGACGGCTTCCGCGCGATCGAGGGGCTGCTCGCCCATCGGAACCTGCCGGGCACCGCGCTCTGCGCCCTCGAGCTCCGTTCCCCCACCGCGATGACGGAGGACGAGTTCGGCGATCTCAACCGCACGTACCGAGCCGAGCTCGAACGGCTCCGCATCCTTCTCGACGACGCCAACCCCGTCGCGCGGACGAACGTGTGCCCCCTCGACGGCACTTCCGCCGAACCTGTGATCCACGCCTTCACCTACGCCCGGTGCGCGACCGGCCCGGTGCCGCCCACGTTCGTCGTCGCCGGCAGCGCCGAGGCGCCCGAGGGGCGGGACTCGTACGCGGGCCATGCCGTGGCGTCCGGCGACGTCAGCGAGAACGGCCTGGCCGCCAAGGCCACGTGGGTGCTCGACGAGATGGAGCGGCGTTTGTCGGCGCTCGGCCAGGGCTGGACCGCGTGTGCGGACGTCAACGTCTACACCCGCTTCCACGGGATCGGCTCGCTCGATGGCGCGGTCTCGCGACGGTGCGGGCAAACGACCCGTACCGCGTGGTGGCAGGCGACGCCACCCGTCAAAGGGCTGGAGTTCGAGATGGACTGCCGCACGGTCGTTCCCGACGAGCCATCGGCAACCCTCCGATGAGCACCCCCTCACAGGCAGCCACCCCGCGTCCCGTCGCCGCTGTCGGCCCCACCGCCCGCAAGGCGCTCGTCCGGCTTGTTCCGTTGCTCGCACTCGGATACCTGCTCGCCTACCTCGACCGCGTCAACGTCGGGCTCGCCAAGCTGCAGATGCAGAGCGACCTGCATCTCAGCGACGCCGCGTACGGCCTGGGCGCCGGGCTCTTCTTCGTGAGCTACATCGCGCTCGAGGTGCCGAGCAACCAGATCGTCACCAGGGTCGGCGCCCGGATGTGGCTGGCCCGCATCATGATCACCTGGGGAGTCCTCACCGCTGCGATGACGTTCGTCACCGAGGAGTGGCACTTCCACCTGATCCGCTTCCTCATCGGAGCGGCCGAGGCCGGGTTCTTCCCCGGCGTCCTGTACTACCTCACCTTGTGGTTCCCCACAGCCCTGCGCGGCCGGATCCTCAGCTACTTCATCCTCGGGCTGCCGATCGCCTCCATGATCGGCAACCCCTTCGGGGGGTGGATCATGTCCGCCTTCCACCACACCGTCGGCCTGTCCGGGTGGCAGTGGTTGTTCATCGTCGAGGGGGCGCTGCCCGTGGCCCTGGGGATCGTCTACCTCGCCAGGCTGCCCGACGCCCCGGCCACGGCGCCGTGGCTGACCGACGACGAGCGTTCCGACCTCACCTCGGCACTCATGCGGGACGCACCTGCCAGCGGCCATGGTGCGGCGAGGTTCGTACAGGCACTCAGGTCCGGCCGCGTATGGTTGCTCGGGTTCATGTGCTTCGCCTCACTCATGACCACCTACTGCCTGAGTTTCTGGCTCCCGACGTTCATCGCGGACGCGGGAGTACACGACCCGCGGACCGTGGGACTCCTTGCCGGCGTCCCCCATCTCTTCGGCGCTCTCGCGCTGCTCGCCAACGCCTGGCATTCCGACCGACACCGCGAACGCCGCTGGCACATCGCCGTCCCCTTGCTGGTCTGCGCCGCCGCACTCGCGTCGACGACCCTCGCCACATGGCACCTCACCCTTGTGATCACCACGTTCACCGTCGCCAACATGTGTCTGGCCGCCCACTATCCCGTCTTCTGGTGCCTGCCAGGGACGTTCCTCAGCGGTCCATCGGCCGCGGCCGGTTTCGCGCTCGTCTCCTCCATCGGCAACGTTGGAGGGCTCCTCGCGACGTACGCCGTCGGGTGGCTGCGTGACCTGACGGGCACCGCGGCGCTCAGCATCCTGACCTTCGCCGCCGTCCTCGTCGTCAGCGCCGTCGCAGCCGTCCGCCTGCCCGGCTCTGTGAATCGATAGGAGCACTGCACAATGCCTCAGCACCATCTCCGGCCGGCAGGACTGCCTCCGGCCAACGGATACAGCCACGTGGTTGCGTTCGGCGGGAGGATGGCCGCCGTATCGGGTCAGCTCCCGCTCGACGCATACGGGGAACTCGTCGGACAGGATGATCCGCGGGAACAGACCAGGCAGGTGTTCGAGAACCTTTCCACGGCCCTCGCGGCCGTCGGTGCCGGAGTCCGGGACATCGTCAAGCTCACCATCTACCTCACCGATCTGGCGGACCTGGAGGCGTTCCGGCTGGTACGGGATGAGTACATCACGCGGGAACATCCGCCGGCCAGTTCGCTCGTACGGGTCGGCGGCCTGGTGCATCCCGGGGCCCGCATCGAGATCGACGCCTTGGCCATGATCCCGGGTTAAGGAACGGCGGGACAGCCTTTGGCGGCACGCGCGGGTAACAGCGTCGGCGGCCACCGCCCGCTCAGGCCGATAGTAACGGGGCAGCGCACCCGACATGACTGACTACCTACCGTCTCCATCGCAACCATGCACGAGGTCGTAAGTGCGCCGTGAGCGCAGACGGGCGAGGTCGTTGTCGCCAGGGGGCCGCGGGGTTTGATCAGCTCGGTCTTGTAGAGGCCGATCTGCGAATCGAGCGACGGTCGCGCAATGGCACGCCGAGCGCCGAGCCCGGCGGCCCAAGATTGCCAACCTGGCGGCCAACCAGCAGCTGCGCGAGTATGTGCAGGAGCGGCCGGCCGGGGGTCCGCCACTCGGACGGCACGCCGGTGTCGGGACCGCAGACGGCGCCAGCCCGAGCGTGCAGAGCAGGCCGGGGTGGCCGGGACTCAGCTCCAGGCCTCGTTCCACGTCCTGCCTGGCCTCGTCGAACCGGCCGCGTGCGTGGTGCAGGTCGGCGCGGTTGAGCAGGGCGTCCACGTATCCGGGGTCCAGCTCCAGCGCCCTCGCATTCCGCTTGGCCAGCGCCCTGGGCGCTGGCCACTCCAACGGGTGATGGTTACCGGGTCACGACGGCCGGATTCGGTAGGCTCGTATGATCGTCTGCTCTGCCGTGTTGCCCGCCTGGTCCACCGCTCGAGCGCGCAGGGACACGAACCCGTCGCCGGCTGGGTGGCGCAGGATGGCCGCTGCCCCGTGGATCGCGGCCTTGGCCCAGGTGGCGCCGTCGTCGTAGGAGACCTCCACCGACAGCCGCTGCACGGGACGTGCGGTGCTTGCCTCCAGCGGCTGAACGGTCACCGGCACCGTGAAGCGCCGCCCGGACGGGGCGGAGTTCTCGGCGTCGAGGGCGGGACTGAAGCGCACGACCGACACGGGCAGCCGCGTCGGTGTGTCGTCGGCCACGTGCCCGGACCGGAACGTCCACACGCCGGACACACGGGTGGACAGCGTCGCGGGTGTTCCGCGCTCGCTCTCGACGACGAGACGGTGGGTGGCTTCCCGTGCGGGCACGGTGAAGTTCGTCCTGGTCTCCGAATGTTCGCCGACCAGGGTGCCGTCACGGTAGAGGGCGGTGCGCTGCGTGGACCGGGTGGAGCTGCCGAGTGACCCTCTGCCGTCGCCGTACATGAGCAGGTCGGTCGAGATGACGTCGCCGGTGCGGCTGACGCCGTCGAGGCGCTCTGCGCCCGCCCAGGGCAGGGCGGGCGAGAAGACGCCGCGGTTCCAGTTCTCCGTGTACGCCTTCCCGGACTGGTAGACCGTGAAGGGCGATTCGAAGCGGTTGAGACGGCCGTCGGCGCCGTACTCGTACAGGTAGCGTTGCCAGCGGATGCCGTCGTCGGTGTTGACGTACTCGACCTGTTTGAACGGCGTGCCGAACGTGGTGGGAGCCAGGAAGGCGAAGACGGCGCCGTCGCGCGGCCAGGCGCGGCTGTACGCGCGGGCTTCCGCGTCGGGTAGGTGGCGGGCGTAGTCGGTGTGGATGGCGGCCAGGTCGTGCTGGGCCACGCGCCGTTCGAATCCGTTGACCATGCCTCCGGAGTGGAACCAGGTCAGGTGGTAGGCGTACGGGCTGCCGACTTGGGCGGCGGCCCATCGCTCAGCGACCTTGGTGCGTACGCCGGCATAGGTGCGGGCGGGGCCGAGCTGGGCGGTGAACGTCGCCTCGTAGGAGTCGCCGAGCCAGCCCCAGTGACGCGATGTCCCGTCCGCTTTCTGGTACTGGTAGACGATCTCGGCCTGCACCGGGGTGGCGTCGGCGTGGGGAATCGTCAGCGTGATCGGCTTGCCCAGCCGCGCGTCGGCGTCCACGGTCTGCGACCGGTCCAGATCGAGGCTCGGGTGGACGAGGAGCGTCCTGCTCTGGCCGTCGCGAATGGTGGTCCTGATCAGCCATCTGCCCTTGGGCAGCCGCAAGGTGACCGGTCCCTCGGGGAGATACACGTCGACCGGCGTCTGGTCGGCGTCCAGGCGGAACAGCGTCGTGTAGGACTCGGTGGCCGGCCCGCCGTTCCTGCCGGTGAGCCTGAGGGTGAGGTCGTAGCTCTCGATCTCCTTGTCGACCCCGACCGGCGTGCTGAGGACCAGGTCACCCTCGCCGGTGGCGACGACGTGCCCGCTGAGGAGGCCGTCGGGCCCGTCGGCGCGGGTGTCGGAGGTGACGACGGCCTCGGCCTGCCCGCCTGCGGGGACGGTCAGCGTGGCAGGTGTGACGCTGAAGGACGTGTCGCCACGCACCTCCAGGCGCAGGGTCACCGGCTCCTGCTGATGGTTGCGGTAGACGATCTTCTTGCTGACCGGCTGGTCGTCGTCATGCGGCCACGCCTGCTTTCCGAAGCCGAGGCCGGGTGGTTCGGCGGTGACGGCCTGGCTCGTGCCGCGGTCTGCGTCGACGAGCCCCGCGCCCTGCGCGAAGACCCCGATGCCCGGCAGCGGCCGGGCGGTGCCCATGAGGGCTGCCTTGAGCAGGTCGCCCTTCCAGTCGGGGTGCGCCCCGGCCAGCAGCGCGGCGACGCCGGTGACGTGCGGGGTAGCCATGGAGGTGCCGGACATGGCGACGTAGGAGTCGTCGCCGGGGCTGTCCTTGCCGCGGGCCGCGGTGATGTCCACGCCGGGGGCGGTGATGTCCGGCTTGAGGCCGTCATCACCGGCGCGCGGCCCGCGGCTGGAGAATTCGGCCTGCTCACCGGACTTGCTGACGGCGCCGACCGCCAGCGCGGCGTCGGCAGTGGCGGGCGAGATGAGCGTGCGATCGGCGCCGAAGTTGCCGGCCGCCACCACGAACAGGGTGCCGTAACGCTTGCTGAGCGTCTGCACGGCCTCCTCCAGCGGGTCGAGTCCGGGGGTGTCGGGGCCCCCGAGGCTCAGGTTGACGACTCTCGCGCCCTGCTCGGCCGCCCACTGCATGCCCGCCAGGATGGCCGAGTCCGAGCACCACTGCGACTCGCACACCTTGCCGTCCAGCAGCGTCACCTCGGGCGCGACGCCACGGTACGCGCCGCCTGAGGCGGCGCCGCTGCCCGCGATCGTGGAGGCCACGTGCGTGCCGTGCCCGATCACGTCGCGTTCGTCCTGAACCTCGGTGAAATCGGCCCGCGCCGCGACCCGGCCGGCGAGGTCGGGATGGGTCGCGTCGATCCCGGTGTCGAGCACAGCCACCTTGACGCCGGAGCCGGTGTGCCCGCGCTCCCACGCCTGCGGCGCGCCGACCTGCTTGACGCTCACGTCGAGCGAGATGCGCCGACGCCCGTCGAGCCAGACCTTGCCCGTGCCGCCCGCGAGCGCCTGCCACGTCCGCGCGGCCTCGCTCCTGCGCTGCCGAACGGCGAAGCCCCGCACCGCGTTCAGCGACCTGAACCCGGTCATCGCGCGGACGGCCGGCGCGGGACCGGAGGCCCCGGTCACGAGCAAGGGGAGCTCCTTGCGGCTGTCGTCGTATCCGAGCTCCAGCAGCCCGGTCACGTCGAACAGCCGGGGGTCCAGCCGTCCGGCGGCGACCAGCGGCGCGGCGTCGCCGGGTAAGACGCGCAGCCGCCCCTGCGCCTCGTCGGTGAGGAAGGTGACCTTCTCCCTGCCCTCGCCCGGCTCGACCGCCGCGCTCGTCGGGCCGGTCACCGTCACCTTGTCGCCGGTGACCAGCGTGACCGTCCGCACGCCGGTCACCGCCTGGTCGCCGGTCTCAGCGACCGCCTGTTGCGGGGCGGCCGGCTCCGCGACCGCTTGTGGCAGGACTGCCGGCTGGGCGGTCAGGGCCGCGGCGAGCACGGCGACACCGGCCCACCTTGTCGTTCTTTGCACTCAGTTCTCCGATCATCGGGAAATGTCACTACCTAGTGGGCGATGATTGGGTTGGTTGCACGGCGTGTTCGGCGCGGTGCTTGCCGAGCAGACCAACAAATGGACCGAAGCCCGCCGCTACATGGGCCTGGACATCCTCGCCAAGGCCCGCGTCCGCCTTGTCGCCAGTGACACACGCGCAGATTGCATCGTGTCTGGCGCGGCCAGCGCCGCCAACGCGCGCTCGCTGGAGAACAGCCGGGCGAATCCCTCGGCCGTGGGTGTTTCAGCCGCGGGCGGGGCCGGTTCGCTCTGGTTCGGGGACCACGGGAGGCAGCGTGTCGGTCCACTCCGAGACTCGGACCGTGGTCGTCCCCTCCTTGTAGATCTTGCCGTCCTTGCCACTGCGGTAGCTGGAGCCGAGGACGAGCGAGGTTTCGGGGTCGATGATGACCTTCAGATCCACGCCATGGTCGGAGATCTGCAGGCCGTCGCCGGCGCGGCCCAGGCCGTCCTTCATGGTGCCGATGCTCTTCACGATGGGAATCGTGGCCAGCGCACGGAAGGCCGTGGCCCGGACCTCCGGTGAAGCCGGCAAGTCGCCCAGCAGATTGACCAGGGAATTGGCCACGAACCACTCGCGTGCGGCGGGATCCGCATCGCCATCGCCGTTGTCGACCTTGTCGGCGATCCACGCCTTCAGCGCCTCCGGCTCGGTCGGCAGCTGCTCAATCTGGGAGAAACTGACGTGGCTGTCGGCCAGGGAGAACGTCTTAGGCCCCTTGGCCTCGTAGACGGTGTCGCCCTCGTCGGAGGGCACCCATGCCTGCCCGTCGCGCCTGACCCAGCTTTCGGAGGACTTCGTGGGAAGCGTCTTCTTCCCGGCGCGCACGCTGTGGTCGGCCTTGATATGCCAGTAGGTCCCTGAGCCGGACCTGTTCTGCGCGGTGGAGGCGGCCGCGAGCAGGATCTGAGTGCTGGACAGCCGCGCCGGCATCGCCGACGCGCTGTGAGGCGTTCCGTTCGGCGATCCGGTGGTCACCGCGGCAGGCGTTCCGCTGGTGGTGACCACCACGGCCACCGCCGCGGCCGCGGCCGCCGTGAGGCCCATACCTCCGGTCAGCCAGACGAAGCCTCTGCGCCTCGGTCGTGCCTGGGCGTCTTGGAGCCGACGCCGCCCTTCGCGTACGACGGTGTCGGAGGGATCGGGTTTGTGTAGCATCTTGCTGATCATCTCCAGTTCGTTCATGGTTCGATGTCCTTCAGTTCGGTGCGGAGCTTCTTTCGGGCACGGCTGAGCCGGGAGCCGACGGTGCCGTACGAGATCCGCAGGCTCTGCGCGATCTCCTCGTGGCTGAGCTGGGCGAGAGCCATCAGCAGCAGCACGTCCCGCTCGCCTCGGGTCAGCTTCATCAGCGCCTTCGCCAGCTGGGGCTGCAGTCGTTGGGCGCTGACCGCGCTGACCACCCGGGTCTCATGGCTGCCGGCATCCGGCTCGGCCCCCACGCGAGCCAGGGCTCGGTAGTGGCGGGCCTCCTTGCTGCGGTGCCGCGCCACGAGGTTGGTGGCGATCCCGAACAGCCAGGGCCGCAGCCCGCCGCGCTCGGGATCGAACTTCTCTCTTCCGCGCAGGGCGATGAGGAACGTTTCGGCGGCCAGGTCGTCCGCGGCCTGCACATCCAGCCGTCCGGCGATGTACCGGTAGATGTCTCGGAAGTACCGGTCGTAGACGGCCGAGAAAACGGCCGGATCACGACCGGCCTGGGCGGCGAGCTGGGCATCTATGACGTCCTCGACCGCGCCTGGTCCAGGAGTCACGTGTAGGTCTCCGTCATACGGGCACCTCTCGGGATCGGCGACACTCACCTGAACTTCTCCCAACCGCCCAATTGCTTTCCCGCATAGTGCCGTACGGTCCGACGCGCACCATGGCTCAGGTCCCCGGGCCGGCTCGTGCTCGCATGCGCCGAGGGAAGACCTCATCCATGTTGGCGCGGAGCCAGAGTGTGGTGGGGTGCATGGGCATGTCCTCTGCGGCGATCACGGTCACGAACGTGATGACCCCTCGCGGGGGCGATGTGGACAAGCGGGATGCGCATACGCACTACTCCCAGCTCAGTTGCGACCCCTCGGAAAGGGGCGATGAGGACTGCTGCCTGCCCTCGCGTAAAGACCGTCTACGCGATCGCTCCCTCGGCGCCGGAGAAGGGCCTGCGGTCGCTCGGAGCGGCGGCGCTGCCCCCGGACGTGTCTTCCGCCGTCGTGGACGAGAGTTGGAGCGTGCCTTAGCGGTCGCCAACTCCTACGGCGGTCACCGTCCGGCCTGCTCCTGTTCGTACCCGCTCTGATCGGGGACGTTCACCGGCGCACTGGGGGACCGTCGAGAACCCGAAACCAGAGAAGGGACCGGCGAGCCGGAAGAGTCGCCCTCGCCGGGCCAGCGTTCAAGCTCTCGTGATGCGCACGAGATGTCAGTTGCGCACCTGGCCGGCAGGTCGATGATCTCGGCGGCGGAGCCGGTCTCGCCGAGGAGAGGGAAGATTCGTTCAATGCTGTTGCAGTGCTTCCGATATCTGGACTCTCATACGCGAGACGGATAGTTGTTATCCGAAACGCGCGATTCCGATCAGAAGTCTTACCGGTTAGTGTGACTCGAAACATCGGAGTTCCGGCGTCAGGATCTGTTCATGCATTCATCAGCGCAAGAAGAGCTGTATCTGGCCGCGAGTAAAGTCCCCTGGGTTCCGCAAGGGGATGGCATCTATTTCAAACCCCTGCGTATCAATCGGAGAGCCGGAAGCTGGATCAACCTGCTCAAGGTCCAACGCGCGGGCCGGGTCAACCGGCACCGGCACCTGGGACCGGTCGAGGCCTACGTCCTCGAGGGATCCTGGCGTTACCTTGAGCGAGACTGGGTCGCGAAGGCCGGGGACTTCGTGTTCGAGGCCGATGACGACATCCACACACTGGAAGTCGTCGGAGACGCGGAAATGATCACCCTGTTCTCCATTCACGGGCCGTTCGAATATTTGGACGACCAGGACAACGTCATCGGCACCGAAACGGCCGACAGCAAACTGGATCGCTATGTACGGCATTGCGAGCAGTTCGGTATCGAACTCGCTCGCATAATCTTCTAGGCGTTCCGATGAGAAACGACGACAATCTGTTCTCGTTGCACGGGCAGACGGCGATGATCACCGGCGCGGGCAGCGGGATCGGGTACTCCGTCGCAGTGGCCCTGGCCGAAGCGGGCGCGGACCTGGTCGCCGCCTCGGACAGGGAGAACCTTGACGACATCCGCGAGCGCGCCGAGAAACTGGGCCGCACCGTCCACACCGCGGTGTTCGACGTCGCCGACGCGCAGCAGACGCAGAGCGTGGTGAGCGCGTTCGCCGAGGACATCGACATTCTGGTCAACAACGCCGGGATCATCAGACGGGCGCCGGCGGAGCGGTTCACCGACGGCGACTGGCAGGACGTGCTGGAGGTGAATCTCAGCGCGGCCTTCCGGATCTGCCGCCTGATCGGTCCCAGGATGCTGCGCCGGGGACAGGGGAAGATCATCAATATCGCGTCGCTGCTCGCGTTCCAGGGGGGACTCAACGTCGCCTCCTACGCGGCCAGCAAGCATGGGCTGGCCGGCCTCACGAAGGCGCTCGCGAACGAATGGGGCGAGTACAACGTGCAGGCAAACGCGATCGCGCCCGGATACATCATCACGGACACCACCAAGGACCTCCAGGATGACGGCATGCGCTCCCAGCAGATCCTGGATCGCATTCCAGCAGGCCGCTGGGGCAGGGCCGACGACATCGCCGGGGCCGCGGTCTTCCTCGCATCAAGGGCCTCCGACTATGTGAACGGCCATCTCCTCGTCGTGGACGGCGGATGGCTGAGTCGCTGAAGGCACACCAGGACAAGAAAGAGAGTATTGACGATGCATCGCTACACCGACCGGGTCGTCCTGATCACCGGCAGCGGTTCCGGCATCGGCAGGAACCTGGCAGAACGTTTCGCCGCCGAGGGGGCCACTGTGGCGGTGGCCGACGTCAACGGTGATGCCGCGAGAGAGGCCGCGAAGGCGATCACCGACTTGGGGCACCGGGCCCAGGCCTTCACCGTGGACGTCGCCGACACGGTTTCCGTGCGCGGTCTGGTCGTAGAGGTCGAATTCGCTCTTGGCGGGATCGACATCCTGATCAACAACGCGGCGTCCACGCTGGATCTGCCATTTTTGGACTTGTCCGAGCGCGAGTGGGATCTCGATGTGGGTGTCACTCTCAAGGGGCCGTTCCTCTGCTCGCAGGCCGTGCTTCCCGGCATGCTGCAGCGCGAGAGTGGAGTGATCCTCAACATCGGCTCGGTGAACGGGTTCTCGTACTTCGGGAACGATCTCTACAGCGCCGCCAAGGCCGGACTGCTCAGCCTCACCAGGGCTCTGGCGGTGCGTTACGGGCCGCGCGGGGTACGCGTCAACCTCATCGCCCCCGGAACGATCCGGACCCCGTTCTGGGACGGCCGCCTGGCGAAGGACCCTGCCATTCACCAGCGGCTGGCTCGCTGGTATCCGCTCGGCCGGATCGGTGAACCGGACGACGTGGCGGACGCGGCGCTGTTCCTGGCCTCCAGCGCGGCCTCCTGGATCACCGGCACGGCGCTGACGGTGGACGGCGGTCTTCTGGCGGGCAATGCCGTGATGACCGCCGACATTCTCGGCGAGGAGTACTGAGGGTTCAGGTTCGCGGCGGGTGTGTGCCGTCGGGCAGCGGCTCGCGGCTGAGCGCGTCCAACATGAGCCGACTGGCCGTTGACAGAGGCCGGTCGGCCGGCCAGTGCATCGCAACCTGACGGGGAGCGGCCCCGGCGAGTCGCCTGAGCCGGACACCGTTCGTGTCAGAGCAGTGGCCGGCGAGAAGATTCGTCACCCCGATCCCGAGCCCGGTGCGCACCATGGCGATCAGGGTTTGCGGCTGGTTGGTCATGAGTACGGGTTCGATGTCATGGCCGACCTGGGAAAAGGCCGCATAGGTCTCCAAGTTCCCGGATTCGGGAAGGTCTGATCTCCCGATGGTGATCAGCGGCTCGCGGGTGAGGATCTCCAGGGACAGATCGCCCGGGTGGTTGGCCAGCGGATGCTGCTCGGGGATGACCGCAACGAGCGGCTCCTCCCAGAGCAGCACGCGCTCGGTGCTTCCCTCTGGCAGTACCGGCATGACCGGCCGCACGGCGATGTCCACACTCCCCGACACCAGATCGGCGCCGAGTTCCAGGGTCGACTCCTCCACGAGGACCACCTGCACTCCCGGGTGTCGGCGCTGGAACTCAATCAGCAGCTTCGGCAGGAAGAGCGCGCTTGCGCTCGGGTAGCAGCCGAGTGTGACCAGGCCGCGGCTGGCCTCGCGGAACTTGTCCATCTCGCCTTCGCAGCGCTGAATGGCGGCAACCACCTCTCGGGCATGCGCGGCGAACGCTCGGCCAGCGTCGGTCAACGCCACTGGCCGCCGGCGGCGGTCCAGAAGCTGGAGTCCCACGGCGCGTTCCAGCGCCGCGACGTGGGTGCTCACGCGGGGCTGTGAACGGTGAGTCGTCGCCGCGGCTGCGCTGAAGCTTCCCGAGTCGACGATGGCGAGGAAGGACACCAGCCATTCAGGGCGGACGTCATTGATCAACATGGCCACTACCAACGGATGTTCGAGCGTGGGGAGTCACCGAAGTGTTTCACATGGACGAAGGTGCGCTTGCGACGCTGCACGCGGAGCGTGTCGACTGGCGTTTCAAGGGCTTGCCGTCCACGGTGCAGGGGCAGAGCGTGGGCGAGCTTGCCGAGGCCCGCCTTGACCTGTTCGAGGCCGGCTTCACGACGCCGGTGCTGACCCTGTCATGCGCGGCCGTCGAGCACAACATCGCCGTGCTCGCCGGGTTCGCCGCCGAGCATGGCCTCGACCTGGCTCCGCACGGCAAGACGACCATGGCGCCGCAGTTGTTCGCCCGCCAGGCCGCCCACGGCGCGTGGGGGATGACCGCCGCCACGATCACCCAGGTGCGGGCCTATCGCGCCTTCGGGATCTCACGGATCTTCCTCGCGAACGAGCTGGTCAACGCCGCCGCGCTCTCCTGGATCGCGACGGAGCTCACCGCCGATCCCGGCTTCACCTTCGTCTGCTGTGTGGATTCCGTGCGCGGGGTCGCCTTGATGGATGTGGTGCTGCGGTCGCGACCACGCGCGCGACCGCTGGACGTCGTCGTGGAATTCGGTACGGCGGGCGGCCGCGCGGGCTGCCGTACCCTGGGGGAGGCCAGAGGGGTGGCGGACGCGGTCGCGGAGAGCGCGGCATTGCGCCTCGTCGGCGTGTCCGGCTACGAAGGCATCGTGGCACACGAGGCCACACCGGCCGCACTGCGTAGCATCAGGGACTACCTGCGAACCATCGGTGGGCTGACCCGGCAGTTCGACGTCGAAGGCCGGTTCAAGCAGGCGGACGAGATCGTGGTGAGTGCGGGCGGGAGCGCGTACTTCGACATCGTGGCCGAGGAACTGGCCGGGCCGTGGCTCTTGTCCCAGCCGACGCGCGTCCTGCTGCGCAGCGGTGCATATGTGACCCATGACGACGGCTTCTATGCCGGGGTCGGGCCGTCCTCACGCGGCGTGACGGTGAACGCGCTGCGACCCGCGCTGTTGTTGTGGAGTCAGGGGATCTCCCGTCCTGAGCCTGGCCTGGCGCTGCTGGACTTCGGCAAGAGAGACGCTTCCTTCGATGTGGGGCTGCCGGTCCCGCGCGAGATCCGCCGTTCGGATCGCTCCTCGATGCCGGTCGAGGGGCTGGAGGTCGTGTCACTCAACGATCAACACGCCTATGTCGCCGTAGGGGGAGACACGCAGCTCGAGGTCGGCGACTGGGTGGGCTGCGGCCTCTCGCATCCCTGCACGGTCTTCGACAAGTGGTCTCTGATCCCCATGGTCGAAGACGGCATCGTCGTCGACTACATCCGTACGCTGTTCTGAGGTGATGGACTCATGAGCTGCACCTTCCGGGGCGCCCAGGTCGTGGACGGCAGCGGTCGGCCCTCCTACCGCGCCGACGTCGTCACGAAGGCCGGCATGATCATCGAGATCACGGAACCCTGGCAGGCAACGGCGGGCACCGGACGCGTGATGGATGTCGACGGGCTTGTGCTGGCGCCGGGCTTCATCGACATGCACGCGCACTCCGACCTCGCCCTCCTCATGGACCCGCATCATGTGGCGAAGGCGGCGCAGGGTGTGACGCTTGAGGTCCTCGGGCAGGACGGCCTCGGCTACGCGCCGGTCGACGACACGACTCTCCGGCAATTGCGGATCCAGCTCGCCGGCTGGAACGGCGATCCCGAGGATCTCGACTGGGACTGGCGCACCGTGGGCGGTTACCTCGACCGGCTGGACGAGGGCATCGCGGTCAACGCCGCCTACCTGATCCCGCATGGGACGCTGCGCGCGCTCGTCATCGGCTGGGAGAACCGGCCACCGACCAGCGGCGAACTCGACAAGATGCGCGAACTCGTCGCCGAGGGAATGCGGCAGGGAGCCGTCGGCATGTCATCCGGCCTGACCTACCCGCCCGGCATGTACGCCGACACGGAGGAACTGGTGGAACTGTGCCGCGTGGTCGCGGCCCACGGCGGCTACCACAGCCCACACCACCGCAGCTACGGTCGGGACGCCCTCGCCGCCTACGCCGAGATGATCGAGGTGTCGCGGCGTTCAAGCTGCCCCCTCCACCTCGCGCACACCATGATGAACTTTCCTGACAACGCCGGACGCGCCGCCGACCTCCTGCGCCTGATCGATGACGCCCTCTCCGACGGCTGCGACATCAGCATGGACAGCTATCCCTACACCGCAGGTTCGACCACTCTTGCCGCGTTGCTGCCGAGCTGGGCGGCCGAGGGCGGTCCGCCGGCGTTGATCGACCGGTTGCAGGACCTCCCGACTCGTACGTGGCTCCAACGGGAACTGGAAGAGCTCGGCTCCGACGGGTGCCATGGCGTACCGGTCGACTGGAGCACCGTCCAGATCAGTGGTGTCCGTGATCCCGCCAACCAGGCCTACGTGGGCGCCACGCTCGCCGACCTCGCCGTACGGGAGGGACGAGCGGCCGCGGACGTGTACTTCGACCTGCTCGTCCGCGACCGGCTCGGTACCACGTGCCTCCAGCACGTAGGGCATGAAGAGAACGTGCGTGTCATCATGCGCCACCCCGCGCATACGGTAGGGAGTGACGGGCTGCTCGCAGGAACTCGGCCGCACCCTCGCGCGTGGGGCACCTTCCCTCGCCTTCTCGGCCGTTACGTCCGTGAACTCAACCTGCTGACCCTGGAGGAATGCGTCGCGAAGATGACGTCACGGCCCGCCCGCCGCCTCGGGCTCGCCACCCGTGGTCTGGTCAAGCCCGGATACCTGGCCGACCTCGTGCTTTTCGACCCCGAAACGGTCGGCGACGTGGCGACGTACGACGAACCTCGGCTGCCCCCGCTGGGCATTCCCTTTGTCATGGTGGCCGGCACCTGGGTGATCGATGATGGGCGGCCCACTGGTGCCCGGCCCGGTCGTTCCGTCCGTCGGCTCCGCTGAGTGCCACCCTCTGGCAGGGCGGCCTTACCAGGTGGGTGAACGCGCGGCTGACGCCTGCCTGGGCCATGGTGGCGACCATGTCGTCGGCCTGGTAGCTGGTGAGCGATCGGCTTCCCCGTACCGTCCGAACCCCCTTTTACGCTGCAGAAGGACGCGGCTCGATCGGCCCACTGCGTCCCAGGCACAGCTGGCTGCCCGGCGCTGGCTAAGCTGCGCGCATGGCACGGATTCTCCTCTTGCATTCGATGTACGGCCTGCGGCCCGCCGTTCACCAGGCTGCCGACAGGTTGCGGGCAGTCGGCCACGACGTCCACGTCCCCGATCTGTACGGCGGCCGGGTCGTGGACACGCCTGAGGAAGGCATCGCGATCAAGGAGGAGATCGGCCGCGACGAGCTGCTGAAGCGGGCCGTGGCCGCGGCCGCCCCGCTGTCCGCCGACGGCGGCCTGGTGTACGCGGGCTTCTCGCTGGGCGCGGCGCTCGCGCAAAACCTCGCCCTGGCCGATGAGCGGTCCCGTGGACTGCTGCTGATGCACGGCACCTCCGACATGGCCGACGGTGTCTCGGCCGACGACCTGCCTGTCCAGCTCCACGTCGCCGACCCCGACACCTACGAGCCCGTCGATTGGCTGAACGCCTGGTACATCCGGATGCGCGCGGCTCGCGCCGACGTGGAGGTCTTCCGCTACCAGGGGGTGGGTCACCTGTTCACCGACCCCGACCTGCCCGACTACAACGCCGAGGCCGCCGAGCACGCCTGGACGATCGCTCTCGACTTCCTCGCCGGCCTTTGAGACAAGTCCTCCGCACGGTCTGGCGTCACGCCTGACGGCGGTCGCTCCGCTGGAGCGGATCCCGGGCGGCGACGTGGGCAGCAAGGGAAAGCGACGCCGGGCTCGGCGCGCGCCGCCGGTCCGGTCCGGGACGTGATCGTGAGGACCATGCCCGAGGCCGACTACGTCTAGATTGCGGACATGACTTTCGACGATCTCATTCCGTCCGCTGGTGAGTCGCCGCTGGTGTCCCGGCCGGTGACCCAGGCCGTAATCCTCGCCGGCGGTCAGGGATCACGCCTGCGCCCCTACACCGACACCCGCCCCAAGCCGATGGTCGAGATCCCAGGCACCGGTCTTCCCATCATCGGCCACCAGTTGGAATGGCTGGCCGCGGAGGGAGTCACCGACGCCGTCATCTCCTGCGGCTACCTCTCCGAGGTGGTGCTCGACTGGCTGAGCACAGCACACCTGCCACTCAAGGTGATCCCGGTGGTCGAGACCGAAGCGCTCGGGCGGGGTGGCGGGCTGAAGTTCGCCGCCGCCTCGCTGCCCCGCCCAAGCGAGCCCTGGTACGCCACCAACGGCGACATCTGGACCCGCTTCAGCCTGCGCGCCATGGCGGACTTCCACCATGAGCGTGACGCCCATGCCACCCTCGCCCTGGCTCGCCCTCGACTCCCGTGGGGGACCGTCGACATCGACCGTTTCGGCAACGTTCTCGACTTCGTCGAGGCTCCGCCGTCGCCCTATCCGGTCAATGCCGGTGTCTATGTCTTCTCGGCCCCGTTCACCTCGATGCTCCCGGATCTCGGCGACCACGAGCGAAGCACGTTCCCCCGCCTCGCACGCCAGCGCCGCCTGGCGGGTTACGAGTTGCCGCAAGGGGTGTACTGGCGCGCCATCGACACGGCCAAGGACTTGAACGAGGCCGCCAAGGAACTGGCTGCCTTCCGGATGAAGGAGATGCCGGCGCCTTGACGCAGGTCATCGCCGCCGGGAGAGGATACGACGTGAGATCAACTCTCTCGACGCCGCCTGCCATCCCCGCCGGCACCCTTGCCGCCGGCCCGCAACCGGTGCTGCCCGCCCCAGGCGGCCTGCTCCTGCGACCCTGGGAGCCTTCTGACGCAGCAGTCTTCCTCGCCGCTTACCAGGACCCCGAGATCCGGCATTGGCATACTCGTCAACCCGCGTCTGAGGACCAGGTCCGTGCGTGGTTCGATCAGTATCGCCAGGCCTGGGCGCAGGAGACCGGCGCGAGTTGGGCGGTGACCCGTGACGGCGGTGAGGTGCTGGGACGCATCGCCATGGGCGGGGTGAATCTCGATGACGGTGTCGCGGGGTGCGCATACTGAGTGCTCCCGGCCGCCCGTGGGGCAGGTGTGGCCTCCCGCGCACTGACGGCCTTGAGCGTCTGGGCGCTGGGCGAGGCCGGTTTCCACCGTCTCCATCTGGATCACTCGACCCGCAACAACGCCTCCTGCCGGGTCGCCGTCAAATGTGGTTTCCTCCTGGAGGGCACCAAGCGCAGCGACGCCGTCCACTCCGACGGCCGGCACGACATGCACCTGCACGCCCGCATCCGAGGCGACGAGCAACGCGCCTGATGCCTGTTCCGTACCGCCTGCTGCACCACTCGAAGTCATCGCCGTGAACGGACCCACCTACCGGCTCAAGAACCGACTCGCCGCCGTCGAAACCGAGACCGCCGCAGTCGGCTGATCACGCCGCCGAGCCCTGCCCTTCGCCACGCGGCCCCACTGAGCCGCAGGCTTGAGCGATGGCGGCCGGATCCCAATAGAAGGGACGGCACTCGAGCATGCGCCCGTCCCGAACGGTGATCAGCTGCACGATCAGCGTCTCGATCTCCCGGCCCGTCGGTCGGGCACGGAACCGCACCCGATTGCGCACCACCACAGTGTCCCCATCGCCCCAGTGCTCCTGTTCCAGGAACTCCATCGACTCCCAGACCTGACTGAAGACGGCCAGAAACCGCTCCATACCGTCCCGGCCCCGCCACGTCCCAGTCCCCGTGAACGGCAGACCCGGAGCCTGATGCAACACCACCTCCGGATCCAGATACGCGGCAACCTGGTCATAGCTCGCCTTGCCATACCCGCCCGCGGCCACATAGGCCGCCTCGGCTGCATAGAACTTCTCCATCACCGCCCACGCGTCGCCCGACTGCCGATCCGCACCCACAGCCACGCGTCGCTCTCCCGCGGAAGTCCCCATGGTCATCACGCACTCCTCTCTGCAACAACACCCCTGAGAACCCCACCTCCCCGGACTTGGTTGCAGCCCGCCGAAACTCAACCACTCCTCCCTGCCCACCTTTGACTACGCGGGCCGGTCGCTGATCCTGCGCCGCCGGACCCCCGAAACGGCCAGGAAGGCACGCGCCGCAGCCAAACGGGTGGGCGCAGAGCCCCTGCCGCTGTGGCTGGCCCGGGAGCACATGGTCCACAGCAGGGGCAGCATCGCCGGCTCCGGCCCACGGGTGGTGGCCGTGCCCATCGGCGGAACCGGCGAGATCGCCGCGGGCATGTCCGAGGAAACGGCCAGGCAGTTGCGGATCCGCACCGACTACGACCGCCCCCTTCGGGTTCGACGTGCTGGCCCACTTCTCCCACAGCTTCTACAAGCCCTACAACGTCACCCTCGACTTCACCGACATGAACCTCTACATCGCCCGCGGCAAGGCCACCTGATCGCTCGTCGCCCGGTGCCGTACACGGCAGTGTCCCGGGCGCCGCAGCAGCCAGGCGCGGCCGGAGCCCGGGGAGTTGCTGGGGAGTGGAACGTGGCTCATGCCGCGGGGTGACGTGGATCCATGCGGTCAGCGGCGTTCCGCGGTGAGCGTGGCGCCGGGCGGGACCTGCCGGGTGGTGGCGGAGCCGTCGGGGAAGCGGGCGGTCCACCGGTACGTCACCCGGTCGGACAGGTTGGTGAGCGTGGTGGTGTGCCCGCCGTCGTGCCGGACCGCGACGCTGCCCTGCCCTATCGGGATGCCGGAGACGGCGGCCCAGCGGATCTCGGCGGGCAGCCGCGAGAGGGTGGAAAGCGCGTTGCCCGGCGCGTCCGGCCGGACGCCGAGCAGGCCCTCCACCACCTGGCTCACCAGGGTGAAGGAGACCTCCGGGTAGTCGCCGTTGAGCCCGCCCGCCACGTGCGGGGCTGTGCGGGCGTGGAAGATCTCCCGCAGCCACCGCCAGGCGGTCTCCTGCCTGCCGTGCCGGAAGAAGACGTCAGGCAGGTACGTCCACGACTCGACGTTCTCCGGCCGCCCGGGACCGCTCGCCTGCGCGTCGATGTAGTCGAGGTAGGCCGGGTCGTCGCGCAGGCCCTTCAACGGTATGAACCAGCTGTTCTCCGCGCCCCACCCGGTGACCGGCCGGCCGTCGAAGGTGAAGCCGCGCGCGCCGTTCCACTCCTGCTCGTAGTGGCGGCGCAGCTCCGCGGCCAGTGCCTCGAACCGCCCGCCGCCCTCGCCACGGGCCCTGGCCAGCTCGGCCATCGCCAGATGGGCGGCATACTGCGCGGCGATGCCGTCACCGGCCACCGCCAGCGGCTCGCCGCTCAGCTCGTTGTAGCTGGCGGCGCCCTCGAAGATGCCCACACCTCGGCCGGTCGCGGGAAGCGCGATCGCGTTCGAGCAGTAGTCGCGCAGCACGGGGTCGTGGACGTAGGCGCGCTCTCCGGTCCAGCGGTAGAGCGCCGCCACGCACTCCACCAGCTCGAAGACCGCGGGCACCTCCCTGACGAACTCGTCGGGACCGCGGTAGTCGATCGACAGGTAGGAGCCGTCGAAATTGAACGCCCACACCGGACGGTGGCCGTGCTCCTCCGTCGCCGAGGCGGCGAAGCAGCGCAGCATCGCCAGGTTGGCCTCGGCCAGGCCGAGCAGGTGGGCGCCCGCCGCCTGGTGGACGAAGTCACGGGCGTAGAACCCGCTGCGGTGCGCGTACCCGGCCCAGTAGGAGGGCAGGTAGACGCCCTCACCGGTGCCGTGCGGGTGCCGCTCGTCGACATTCACCGGCCCGCGCGTCCCGCCGGGATGCGCCCAGCGCAGCGCGCGGTCGCGCGCCCACGCGAACATCGCCACGAGCTCGTCGTGGCCGGAGTCCAGCTGCATTCATGGTCCTAGGCTCGGGCGGATCACCAGCTCGCCGGGGAGTATGAGCCCCGCCTGCGGGGTGACGCCGTCTTCGATGATCTGGAGGAGGCGGCTGATCAGGGCGTCGGCGATGCGGCGCAGCGGCAGTCGTACCGTCGTCAGCGCAGGCTGGAGGAACGCGGCGATCGGCAGGTCGTCGAAGGCGACCACGGCCAGCTCCGTACCGATCTCCAGCCCTTCGGCGCGCGCCGCCGTGTAGATGCCCAGCGCGAGCCAGTCGCCGCCGGCCACGATCGCGGTGGGCCGGTCGCGCCCGGCCAGCAGCTCGCAGGTGGCCGCGACGATCTCGCCTGGATCGTCGCCCGGCGAGTACAGCTGCCCGGCCAGGCCATGGCGACGCACCCCGGCCAGGAACCCGGCGCGCCGGTCGTCCATCCACGGCTGCCCGGAGGAGGAGGCCAGGAAGGCCACCCGCCGGTGCCCTCTGGCCGCCACCATGCCGACCAGCTCGATCATCGCCTGCACGCTGTCGACGTCCACCCAGGACTGCGGTTGCTCGGGCCCGGTCCTGCCGAAGGCGGCGAACGGGAAGCCCGCGCCCGTCAGATGGGCCACGCGAGGGTCGTCGCGGAGTATGTCCGACAGCAGGAAGCCGTCCACGGTCCGCGCGGCGATCAGCTCGTCGAGCGCCTGCTCCTGGCTCTGGCCTGGCCGCGGGCGCACCAGCAGGACGCGGTAGCCCGCCTCGCCCGACGCCGCCACGACCGCTTCGAGGAAGCCGCCCATCAGCGGGTTGGGATTGGCCGGGTCATCCACTGGAGTCGGGTAGGCGATGATCCGCCTGGTGCCCGACTTCAGACTGCGTGCCGACTGGTCGGGCCGGTAGCCGAGGTTCTCGATCATCGCCGAGACCCGCTCCAGTGTTTCCGCCTTCAGCCGGTGCGGGGCGTTCAGCGCGTTGGAGATCGTCTGGCGGGACACGCCGGCCGCCCGTGCGACATCCTCGATGGTGACCCCGCGTTCGCGTGGCCGGCGTGCCGTCACTCAATCTCTCCTCAGCTTGAGCAGGCCACCCATGGGTACCTCGACGACGCAGGCCCCGGACTCCAGCAGGAGCGTGGCCGTGCGGACCAGGGCGCCGCCGCAGTCGTGCACCTCGACGTGCGCCGAGCCGGTGCCGTAGAGGACGACGCGCGGGTCAGGATCGGCGTTGGCGACGAGCAGATCCCCGGACTCCGGCACGTCCACGGGCAGCGGCGCATACCGCGCGACGATCGTGGTGCGATCATCGTGGGCCCGCACGAGCGGGTAGCCGTGCTCGGGCTGCTCGGGCCGCAGCGTTCCCAGCTGGAGCGTGCCCAGGTAGCGGTGGAAGATCCCCAGCCAGAACCGGATCGCGGCGAGCTGGTCGGGGCGCTGTGCCGCCAGGTCCACTGAGAGCTGCGGCACCGAGAACAGCGCGTTGATCAGGTGCACGGCCACCTGCTCGGCGGGCTCGGCGGGATGCCAGAGGATCATGTCGGAGTGCACGGCCACAGGACCCGCGGTGAGCCGCAGGTCCACGGTCCGCTGCCGGTTCTCCTGCGAGCTGAGCGGGCAGTCCGTCGCTCTGATCATGTTGGCGTACGGCCACAGCCCAGGGTTGGTGTACGGCTGGCGGTGCTCGATCAGCACGTTCGGCCTGGTACGGCGGAGCCGGGCGTCCAGATCGCGGAGCAGCCGCCTGACGCCTTCGTCCACATCCGCGCAGTCGGTCCCCGCGCCGGGCGCCGGGTCACCGCCCGGGGTCGCGAAGCGGTCCACGAAGTCGATCTTCAAGCCGTCCATGCTCCACGCCTCGACCGCTTGGACGAGCCGGCCGATGAGGAACTCGCGTACCTCCGGGTAGCGCGGATCCAGCACGGCGGCGTCCATGTGGTCGAGGTATCGCAGGAATTTGCCCTCGAAGCGCTCGAAGGCGGCGTTGTGCTTGCCCACGAACGGCAGCGCGTACCAGAGCATGTAAGCCATGTCGAGCTCGCGCACCCGAGCCACATGTGCCGAAATATCGGGGAATGCGGCCGTGTTCGGCTCCCAGTCACCGCAGAACGCATAGCCGCGCGACCGATCGGCGGTCTGCCAGCCGTCGTCCACGATGATCGTCTCGCAGCCCAGTTCCTTGGCCAGCCGCGCCTGGAGCTCCACGGACTCGGCGGTGACCTCCTGGTGCATGCTGTACCAGGTCGAGTAGACCGGCAGCCGGGCACGGTCCGGAGTGGGCCGCAGGTCGCCCGCGTCGTCCTGCCACCAGGCCGCCACGTCGGCCACCGCCGCGGAGAACGGCCGCTCCGACAGGTCCAGCCGGATCCGCAGCCGGTCACCGTGCAGGGTGAAGACGAACTCACCGGTCTCCTCCATCACCCCGCCGGTGAAGCTCACCTGCGCCGCCGGCTCGGCCAGGCCCACCGTGCAGACGTTGGCCCCGGCCGTACCGATGAGGGAGACCACCGGCGCGCCCGCGGTCAGCCGCGACACCAGCGGCGCGTTCCAGATCGGCGGCACCCAGCGGGTGCCGCCGAAGGGCGTCCAGAACGCGCTGACGCTCACGCACGGCACTCGCCACTGCGCGGCCGTGGCCCCTGGCGCGTCGATCAGCCAGATGCGGTCAGTGACCTGCGTCACCTTCGCATCGGCCACGCCGGCCAGTGCCAGCTCGACCGTGCCGGCCCGTACCGCGGTCGTCTCCCCGAGCGCGTAGGGCTCCCAGACCTGCATGCTTATCCCTTCGTGGCGCCGGCCAGCAGGCCGGAGATGAACTGTTTCTGGAGGACGAGAAAAAGGACCATCATGGGCAGCGAGGAGATCGCGGTGCCCACCATGACCTGGCCGAAGTCGGTCCTGGCCAGGCCCTGCAGGGTGGCCAGCGCGACGGGTAAGGTGTACATCTCCGGCGTGCGCAGCGCGATCAGCGGCCACAGGAAGTCGTTCCACGCACCGAGGAAGAGGAAGACGGCCAGCGCCGCCAGGACCGGGCGCATGACCGGGATCACCACCCGCCACAGCACGCGCAGCTCGCCCGCGCCGTCGACCCTGGCCGCGTCGAGCAGCTCGTCCGGGATGGCCAGCAGCGACTGGCGCATCAGGAAGATGCCGAACGGCACCGACAGGCTCGGCAGGATCAGGGCGGGGAAGCTGTCGATCAGCCCGATGTCGTTCATCATCTCGAAGATCGGGATGATGGTCACGCCGCCGGGGATGACCAGCGTCGACAGCAGCAGCACGAAGAAGGCGTTGCGCCCGGCGAACGTGAACTTGGCGAAGGCGTAACCGGCCAGCAGCGAGACCACGATCGCCCCCGCGGTCTGCACGACCGCGACGAAGAGCGTGTTGCCCAGCACGTTGACCAGCCCGATCGACTCCTCCAGCTTTGCCGTGTTGGCCACCAGCTGGTCGCCGGGGTAGAACCTCGGCGGCCAGGAGAAGATGTCGGAGTTGGCGTGCGTGGCCGCCATGGCCAGCCAGTAGAACGGGCCGACGCACAGCCCGAACACCGCGGCGAGCACGAAGGTGAGCGTCCAGCCCTTCATCGTTTCTGCATCCTCATCTGCGCGATCCCGAGTCCGGCCACGATCAGCGTGAGCGCGTAGGCGATCGCCGCGGCATAGCCGAAGTCGAAGTAGCGGAAGCCGTTCTGGTACAGGTACAGCGAGATCGTCAGGGTCGAGTTGTCCGGCCCGCCGCCGGTCAGCACGAACGGCTCGTCGAACAGTTGCAGCGTGCCGATCGTGGACAGGACCACGGTCAGCAGCAGGATCGGCCGCAGCTGAGGCACCGTGATCGACCAGAACCTGCGGGCCGAGCCGGCGCCGTCGACCATCGCCGCCTCGTAGAGGTCCTTCGGGATGCTCTGCAGGCCGGCCAGGTAGATCACCGCGTTGTAGCCGGTGTAGTGCCAGGTGAGGGCGATGACGATGGCGATGCGGGCCCAGAACGGGCTGCCCAGCCAGTCGATCGCGTCGACGCCGAAGAGGCTGAGCAGCCAGTTGAGCAGTCCTGCGTCCTTGCGCAGGATCACCGAGAACATCACGCCGTAGGCGACCAGACCGGTCAGCGACGGCATGAAGACGCCCAGCCGCCACAGGCCGCGCAGCCGTACGAGGGAGGAGTTGAGCGCGAGCGCCAGCAGCAGCGCGAGCAGCAGCATGATCGGGACCTGCACGACCAGGATCAGCCCGGTGTTCCACAGCGAGGTCCAGAACAGCGGGTCGTTCACCAGCCGCACGTAGTTGTCCAGCCCGACGAAGCTGCGTGCCGCTCCCGCGCCGGTGGTCAGGCTGATGTACATGGCGGCCACGATCGGATAGGCCTTGAACACCATGAAGCCCAGCAGTGCGGGCAGGACCAGCAGGTACGGGATGTTTCGCTTGGTGACGAGGGAGCGCCTGCCCACCGCCAACCGCCCGGGCCGCGACAGGGTGAGTGTCATCCCGCGAGCTTCCTGTTCGTCTGCTGGGACAGCAGCGTGGCGGCCTCGGTCAGCGCCGCGGCCGGGTCGGCGCCCTTGAGCAGGACCTTCGTCTGCGCGTCACTGGCGATCTTCAACGCCCTGGCGTAGTCGCCCGAGTAGTAGGTGGCGTCCGCGCCCTCGGTGAGCGCGTCCACGAAAGTCTTGAGCGCGGGCTGGCCGCCGAAGTAGGGCTGGGGCGCGGCGAACGCCGGGTCGGAGTAGGCCGCCGTCAGTGCGGGGAAGACGCCGCCCTCCTTGAAAACCTTGTTGATGACCTCGGGCTTGGTCAGCGCGTACGCCACGAACTCGAACGCCTCCGCCTGGTGCGGGCTGGTCCCCGAGACCGACAGATGGGTGGAGTTGACGATCGCGGCGCGCTTGCCCCCCGCTGTCACCGCGGGCGGCTGCATGACCCGCCACAGGCCCTTCTGCTCGGGACGCATCTCGGGGATGTAGCTGACCGCCCAGGCCGCCCATGGCAGCACGGCCAGCTTGCCGCCGCTGATGAGCTGCTTGGCGGCGTTCTCGCCGGAGGTGTCGGCGACGATGCCCGCGTCGTTCATCTTCTTGATGAGAGTCATCGCCTGTACGGCCGGCGCCGAGGCGAGCGTGACCTCACCCTGCCGGTTGAAGTAGAAGGCGCCCTGCTGCTGGAGCAGCGACTGGTAGAGGTCCATGTCCGCGCTGCCGGCCGCGGGCTTGTTCAGCCCGATCAGGAAGGCGCCCGTCTTCTCCTTGAGCGTCTTACCGGCCTCGATGGCGTCGTCCCAGGTCTGGATCTGCTCCGGGTCGATGCCTGCCTTCTTGAACAGGTCCGCGCGGTAGAAGAAGCCGACCGGGTTGACCTCCCAGGGCATCGCGTAGATGCCGCCGTCCTTGCCGGTCACCGTGGGCCACAGGCCCTTGGCGAAGGCGTCCTTGTACTTGTCGGCGCCCAGCTTGCGCAGGTCGGCCAGGCCGCCGGGGAATTTGTCCATATACCCGGGCAGGTAGTCGATGCCGATGTGCAGTACGTCGGCCAGGCCCTTGCCGCCCGCGGCCATGCCAATGGTGATCTTGTCCCAGATGGCCGGGTTGCCGACGGCTTGAACGTCGATCTTGATGCCGGGGTGGGTCTGCTCGAAGTCCTTGGCGACGGCGGCCAGGCCGTCTGAGGCGGGCTTCCAGCTCCAGACGGTGATCTTGACGGGCCCGCTGCCCTGCTCCGGTGTCTTGCCGCCGCCACAGGCGCCCAGGGCGAGCGTGCCGGTGAGTGCGAGCGCGAGGGCTCCGCGACGGTTGATCATTTGTGTGTTTCCTTTCGGGGGGTGAGTGCTGCGCGTAGCCGGTCGGCGGTGTCGCCGGGGGTGGTGGCGTGCGGGGAGAGCCGGATCCAGCCACCGCGCAGCGTGGTGACGAGTCCGGCGGCGCCGAGTGCGGCGTGCGTGCTCGCGGGGTCGTGGCCGGGCAGCCGCACGCGGGCAATGCCGGCGGGCTCCTCGGGGAACAGGACCTCGGCGCCCGCGGTCCTGGCGGCATCCAGCAGGCTCGCCAGAGTTTGGGAGATCTGCCGGGCGATGTTCGTTTCTCCGGCGGAGAGCACCAGGTCGATGGCGGCTCCCAGCGCGGCTACGGCGGAAAGGTCGGGGTTGGTGGCCGAGTGCGCGACGGCTCCTGGCAGCGGCGGCATGGGGTGCCGGGCTCCGAACGGGGCGTGCACGCCCGACCAGCCGCCGAGACCGGGGGCGAGGCGGTCGGCCACCCGGTCGCGGACGAGCAGCAGCGCCGCGCCCCAGCCTGCCCGCAGCCACTTCTGCCCGCCGCAGGCGAGCACGTCCGCCGCCGCCACGTCCAGCGGCACCGCGCCGAGGCCCTGGATGGCGTCCACCACCAGCAGCCGATCCTCGCCCAGCACCTCCTTCAGCGCGCCCAGCGGAGCGCGGTGGCCGGTCGTGGCGTCCACCGCGCTGACGGCCAGCGCCCTGACGTCGTCGTCGAGGTGCTCGCGCAGGACGTCGGCAGTGATCGCGGCGGAGTCGATCCAGCGTGGCCGCAGCCCGCCGCGCTCCTGGAAGCGCAGCCAGGGATAGACGTTGGCGGGGAACTCGCCGCGCGGGACGAGCACCACGCCACCGCCCAGACCCGCCGCGGCGGCGAACAGCGCATGGCTGGTGGAGGAGACGAAGGCCACCTCGTGCGGGGAGCATTTCAGCAGGCGGGCCGCGACGGCACGGGTCCTGCTCGCCTCCAGCTCCAGGTGGGTGAGCGCGGCGGACGGATCGCGGGCCAGCCACTCCGCGGCCTGTGCGACGGTGCGCGCGACGGCCAGGGAGGGCGGCCCGATTCTGGCGAAGTCCAGATATCCCGCCGGTTCGTGGAACTGGCTCAAGTAGCTAGGTTGAACGTTCAAACCGACTCCGAACAGGACTATCCCGTGCAACAGCGAGGGGTGTGCAGCGCCAAGTGCGCCCTATGCGACACACCGTATTTGATCGTTCATATCCGCGCAAGCACCCCGGAGTGCGATCCGATCCGCTTCCGCTCGACCTGCGGATCCGGCGACCCGGTCGCTGCCCCGGCGCACCACGACGGATCCCGCGCGATGAGGCTGTAGGCAGGGCCACTTTCTGATCGTTCAACGGTCCCGGGGGCGGCCTGCTACGGCTGCGCCGTCATAATGCCGTATTGAGGAGGAGAACTGAGCAATGTCGGCGCATCGGCCCCGTGGGGTCAGCATCATGGACGTCGCCCGTGCGGCAGGCGTGTCACGGCAGACCGTCTCCAACGCGATCAACGCTCCGCACAAGCTGCGCGCCGACACCCTCGAACGGGTCTCCACGCTGATCAAGGAGATGGGCTACCGTGCCGACCAATCGGCGCGTAGCCTGCGGTCCGGCACGCGCCAGGTCATCGCCTACCTCACCCCCGAGACCGACCCGGCCAACCCCAACGCCCTCATGAGCGGGTTTCTCGAGGCCATGGTGGCCGCAGCCGGCGATGCCGGTTACCGCATCCTGCTGGTGCGCCAGGGCCCCGGCCAGAGCGAGGCACAGGCGCTGGAAGACATCATCGCCGCGCGCACCGCCGACGCCTTCCTGCTCTCGGACGTGCTGGACGACGACCGGCGCGTGGACTACCTGACCGAAGCGGGCTTCCCCTTCGCCGTGTTCGGCCGTACCAGGCCCGGAGCGCCCCAGGCCTGGGTGGACGTCGACTCGGTCCAAGCGATGATCGACATGGTCGGCCTCCTGGCCTCCCACGGACACCGGCAGGTCGCGTTCCTGGGCACGTCGGCGGAACTGCCCTGGCTGCGGCACCGGGCGGCGGGGTTCCGCATCGGGAAGCGCCGCTTCGGCATGGTCGGCCTCGAGGCCTACGTCGATGGCCCGGACGAGGTGGTGGCGGTGGCGCGCGGTCTGCTGGACCGGCTGCCACGCCCCTCTGCCCTGGTCCTCGACGACGACTGGCTGGCGCCTGGCGCCTACGCCGCCGCCCAGGCGGAAGGGCTGACTGTCGGCGTCGACGTCGCGGTCACCGGCTTCAACGACATGCCCTACACCCGGCTACTCCAGCCGCCGCTGACCACCGTCCGGCTGCCGTTGCGGCGCATCGCGGACGCCCTGGTCAATCGGCTCCTTCAGACTCTCGAGGACGGAGTCCCGCCGGAAGCCGGGCTCCTGCTCGCCGGTGAGCCGGTGCTCCGCCCGAGCGTGCCTTCGGTCCGGTAGTTCCCTGTCCACGCCTGGGCCAGGCAGCCCCAGCGCGGCGGTCTCGCGCCGTCCTTCGGCTGGGCGCAGAAAGGCTCTACAGCGGACCTTTTGGTCACGTAGGGAATATGAACGTTCACAAACCTGACTCTTGTCATGAATAACGCCGTATGACATTTTACATTCCACACAGTTAAGTGGCTGGCCAAGGCATGGAGGCCTGGCCCACCAACCCCCCAAGGAGCGGTGATGCGGATCGCCACATCGTTACTTTTCGCTGCCTCGATCGCGTTGACGTCACAGAGCCTGGTCGCTGGGCTCGCGTCTCCCGCCGTCGCGGCAGCCCACACCTCCACCCCGACCCACAAGGTCGTGGACCTCGCGCCGGTACGAGACCTCGGCGGCGTACCCGACCACACGCAGCACGAGCCCTTGCCGATCGACGAGCGGCCTCCGCTACCGGCGTCGAACGACGAGGCACGCCGAGACTACGACGCCCCCGACACGCTGAAGACCGAGAAGAGGCCGTCGCTGCGTCACAAGACCGCGGCCGCCGCGGAGTGCGTGATCTCGGAATTCACCGGCAAGACCGGCGAGGCCCTGATCGCCGCGATCAAGGCAGCGGACACTGCCTGCATCAACAAGCTCTTCACGTTGACCGGTGGCGATGCGGGCGCGGCCTTCGGCGAATCGAAGATGGTCACCGTCGCCGATGCCTACCGGGCCAACGCCGCCACCTACCCGGGCGACAACAGCACCTCGACCACGCAGCTCGTCCTCTACCTCCGTGCGGGCTACTACGTGCAGTGGTATCACCCCGACGATGTCGGCCCGTACGGCGACGCGTTGAAGAACGCGATCAAACCCGCGCTCGAGGCGTTCTTCGCCAACAGCCACTCAGGTGACGTCAGTGACGCCAACGGGGAGACCCTCAGCGAGTCGATCATTCTGATCGACAGCGCCCAGCAGAACGCCAACTTCCTCCCGGTCGTGAAACGCTTTCTCAACGCGTTCGACAAGCCGTACCTCGAGCTGTGGTGGATGCGCAACGCGGTCAACTCGGTGTTCACCGTGCTGTTCCGCGGTCACCAATTGCCGGAGTTCGTCTCGGCCGTGCAGGCCGACAACAGCGTGCTCGGCACCTTGCACGCCTTCGCCGCCAAGCACCTCGACCTGCTCGGCACGGAATCCGCCTTCCTCACTGTCAACGCGGGCCGGGAGCTCGGCCGCTTCCTCCAGCACGCCTCCCTGCTGCCCAGCGTGAAGCCGCAGGTCATTTCGCTTCTGAAGCAGACCTCGATCATCGGACCGACCGCGCGCCTGTGGGTGGGCCTGGCCGAGATGGCCGACGGCTACGACAAGGCCAAGTGCGTCGATTACGGCGTCTGTGACCTGCGGAAGCGGGTGAAAGAGGCAGTGCTGCCCGTCGCCCACACCTGCGGCCCGACCCTGCGCATCGTGGGTCAGGAGATCAGCTCAGAGCAGCTCGCCGGGGCCTGCACCAGCATGCAGAACCAGGACGCCTTCTTCCACGGCCTGGTCAAGGACTCGGGCCCGGTCGCGAACGACAAGAACACCACACTCGAGGTGGTCGTCTTCGACTCCTCCACCGACTACCAGACCTACGCCGGCGTGATCTACGGGATCGACACGAACAACGGCGGCATGTACCTCGAGGGTGACCCCGTCGCAGCGGGTAACCAGCCCAGGTTCATCGCCTACGAGGCCGAGTGGACACGGCCCGCGTTCGAGATCTGGAACCTCAACCACGAGTACACCCACTACCTCGACGGCCGGTTCGACATGTTCGGCGACTTCGTCGAGGGGATGAAGACGCCGACCGTCTGGTGGGTCGAGGGAGTGGCCGAGTATGTCTCGTACTCCTACCGCAAACTCGACAACACCAACGCCGCCGCCGAGGCGGGCAAGCACACCTACCCGCTGAGCACCGTGTTCGACACGGTGTATGGGGGCGGCCAGACGCGCATCTACTCCTGGGGCTACCTCGCGGTGCGCTACATGCTCGAGAAGAATCCCGCCGAGGTGACGACCCTGCTCGGACACTACCGCAAGGGGGAGTGGGACACCGCGCGGGCCTTCCTGAAGTCCCTGAACCACAACTCCGAGTTCGACACCTGGCTCAACGAATGCGCCGCGGGCGCGTGCGGCGGTGAACAGGACCCCTCGACGCCGTGTGCCGCTCAGGACACCAGGGCCATGGGACGCGACTGCACCCGCAGCGACATTGCCGGGACCAAAGACGGCTACGCCTACTTCTACATCAGAATTCCTGAAGGGGTGAAGCAGCTCAAGATCACCGCGACCGGCGGGACCGGCAACGCCGACCTCTACTTCAACAAGAGCGCCTGGGCCACAACCCAGGCCCACCAGAGCCGATCCACCAATCCCGACAACAACGAGACCCTGACGGTAACCGACCTCGCGCCGGGCAGCGACAACTTCATCAGCCTGCACGGCGTCTCCGACTTCAGCGGCATCCGGCTCACCACCGAATACTGACACCTCCACACGGCGCCTCCCCTGGCCTGGGGAGGCGCCGTCATGCGCCACCTCCGTGATCAGAAGACCCCTCGGGACCGACCTCGGGGGAGCGGGGATGGGCTCGCGGCGGGCCTCGGCCATCACCTCGTCCCAGACGGCCACCGGATCCTTGGCGGGCAAGCTGTGGACCCCTTCGGTCAGGCGGCCGCGCCTGGGCCTGACAGCAGGTCGACGTGGCCCGCGTGCATCGCCTCGCCGCAGTCATGCGGGCAGGCTCCTGGTTCCCTGGAACAGAGTGCGGGCGTAGTGGGTGCGCGATGATCAGCGAGTCCGCCCGGTTGGGGTCCGCGCACCAGAGCGAAGCCGCCGCCCCTGGTACCTGTTTGCCTCAGGGCGCCGGCGGGACGGTGACCGGCAACCCGATCGCGGTCGGAGCGGGTTGCCGGCGACCGCAGTGCGGTCGTTCGCTCGCACCGGGCGGGGGAGTGCGCCGGGCACGGGGGTGCCGGCTGTGGTCGCGCTGCCAGCCGGCCTCCGGGTTGCGGTTTCAGAGCCCGAGGTCGGACAGACCCGGATGATCGTCGGGCCGGCGGCCCAGCGGCCAGTGGTACTTGCGCTCCTCCTCGGCGATGGGCAGGTCGTTGATGCTCGCGTGGCGCACGCGCATGAGGCCGTTGTCGTCGAACTCCCAGTTCTCGTTGCCGTAGGCGCGGTACCACTGGCCGGAGTCGTCGTGGTACTCGTAGGCGAACCGCACCGCGATGCGGTTCCCGTCGAACGCCCACAACTCCTTGATGAGGCGGTAGTCCAGTTCCCGGTTCCACTTGCGGGTCAGGAACTTCACGATCTCGTCGCGGCCGGTGACGAACTCCGCGCGGTTGCGCCAGCGCGAGTCGGGTGTGTAGGCGAGGGCGACCTTCTCGGGGTCGCGGGTGTTCCAGCCGTCTTCGGCCAGGCGGACCTTGGTGATCGCCGTTTCCCGCGTGTAAGGCGGGAACGGGGGACGCTGCTCGGACATGACGCACTCCTCTGAAAAGCCATACGAGAGCGAGAACGCTCGTTCTCACGATGTGCCACTGATACTATGAGAACGCTGGTTCTCATGCCAAAGGGGCAGAAAATTTGCACGCCGATCTGGCACGCGAGCGCATCCTGGACGCCGCCGAAGACCTCTTCTACGCCCGAGGTATCCAAGCTGTCGGCATGGACGTGATCCGCGACGCCTCGGGCGTCACGCTGCGGCGCCTCTATCAGCTGTTCCCCTCCAAGGGCGACCTCGTCGAGGCCTACCTGACCCGCAGGGACACCCGCTGGCTCCAAAGCCTTGCAACCCATGTCGACACAGCCGCGGAAACCCCGCAGGAGCGGCTGCTCGCCGTCTTCGACTGGCTGGAAGACTGGTTCGCCCAGCCCGACTTCCACGGGTGCGCCTTCGTCAACTCCTTCGGCGAGCTGGGCGGCACGTCACCCCAGGTCGCTGCCGTGGCCCGCCACCACAAGGACACCTTCCACGCCTACCTGCGGGAACTGGCAGCAGCTGCGGGAGCGGCAGCAGATACCGGCACCCAGATCGCCCTGCTGGCCGAGGGAGCCATGACCACCGCCGCTATCTCAGGCACACCTGCAGCGGCCCGCCAGGCCAAGCAGGCGGCGCAGCTTCTGCTGACGCTCGACACGCGCCATGTCAACACCGACCTTCCCCTCGCGGCGGGGAGTGACAGGCGCCTTCGCCGTGCGGGAAGGTGACGGTGCGGGACGGTCGACGGGGCCGGCCTGCTCCTGCTCCATGGTTTTGTTCGGGAGAAAGTGACCGCGCCCGGCGCGGTGCTGGAGCCGGCGATCGTCCTTCTGCAGGACCTCCCCGCGGAGGACCGGCAAGCCCTCGCCGAGCTGATCAACCGGTGCGCGCAGGAGGAAACCGACTCTGAGCCGCATCTGGCGGTTTGGCATCAGCTGGTTGCGTTGGCCAGCGTGCCAGTTGACCAGTCGCATCCGTGCGAGCCGGCGCTGCTACTTGCCCTTGGCGTCTTCGTGGCCGGCAACGCCGCTACCGCTCTGGGCACCACCTACACAGCGGTGATGACGGCCCGCGTCATCACCGCGGCAGGGGCGGGCATCATCGGCTCGACCGCGTTCAGCGTCGCCGCGGCCATCGCCCCTCCACACCGCCACGGCAGGGCCTTGGCATTCGTGATGGGCGGCCTGACCATCGCCACCGCCGTCGGCCTGCCCCTGGGCACCCTGATCGGGCGCGCCGGCTGGCGGGTGACACTGTGGGCGGTGGCCGGGCTCGGCCTGGTTGCCGGGATCGGCATCGCCGTCGGGGTGCCCCCCGTACGCTCAGCGGACGTCGCGCTCGGCGACCGGCTCGCCCCACTCAAGCAGCGCTGGGTCATCGGCGTTCTGGCCGTCTCCATGATCACCCTCGCCGGGATCCACACCCTGTACACCTACATCGGTCCCGCGCTGAGCAAGGTGACTTCGCCCGCGACCCGGCCGGGATGCAAGATGCGCGCGCCCCAAGGGGCCGTGGCGAGCTTACCCGCCTCCGGCGGCAGGCAATCCGTGCTACGCCCTGAGATGTAGCCGCACCCGTGTCTACTTCCCTGGCGGCAGCGGCAACTGCCGTCGCCTGGGTGACGACGCACCCGGATCGGCCGGGGCAGCATGCCGCCATGACGAACTCTTACCTTGCGCGGTGGCACACGATGCTGTTCACCCTCCGCGTCGTCACCGGCGTGGGCGCAATCCCCCGTTTCCCGCACAAGACGCCCGCGCGCAGATCGTCGGCGTGGCTGCGGTCAGCGACCGTGGTCCTGGCGGTGGCTGCGGGAGGGGGTGTCCTCGGCATCACCCAGCCTGGTCCGGCGGCCGCCGCACCCAGCAGCGGATCGAGCCTGGACAAGTTCCTGGGGACGTGGAACTACGACCAGCCGGACCGCAAGAGTATGAGGAACATTGCGGAACTCAGCTGTCCGGCCGCGGAGCCGGACTGTGAGAGCTTCAATCCGTTGGCGCCGCCGGGTTCAGCGTTGCAGATCCCGCAGATCGGCCGGATCGTGTTCGCCAAAGAGGCCGACGGAAAAGTCGTGGGGCGGACGGATCGCGGCTGCACCTGGCGGTTCACGGCCCAGTCGGACTCCCTCCAACTCGACCCGCCCTCCCAATCCTGCTTCAACCGCGTGATCAACTCCGGCTACACCATTACCCGCTGGTCGGTGACCGTCTCGGGCCGGCATGAGAAAGAGGCCATCGCAGGCGTGAGCCACCATCCGAGCGGCGACTACGACTTCGCGCTGGAGCACGGCGCCCGCACCAAGGTCACGACAGAGCCGTGGACCAAGGTGGCGAGGCGATTTACGGGCCAGTGGGAGTACGTCCCGGCAGACCGCTCGCGGCTGGTCAACATCGTCACGTACCGAGCGACGGGGCCGGACGGTTCAGTGCAGGTTAGCCACGGGGAGCAGCGCGGCCTCGTCGAGATGACGGTCAAGCCGGATCGTACGGTGGTCGCCCGGACGGCGGACGGGTGCCGGTGGACCCTGGCGGCGCGCGGGAACACGGCCGACCTGGACCCGCCCGGGCAGGTCTGCCGACGCCCCGGCGAGACCATCACCCTCGGCTTCTGGCAGGTGGCGAGCGACGGGAAACAGCAGGCGTCGATCATGAACGGTGCCGTACAGCGTGACGGCCTCACATCCCGCTTCGTACTCAATGTGGGGGCGCTGGCCAGGCGATGACTCGGCAGCCTCCGGCTGTGCGCGCACACGGTTCACCCTGACGGCAAGGATGACATGCTCGGCCATCAGCACCTGCAGGACTGAGGGTGCTCAGCGGCGAGCCGACGATCAGGATCCTCGAGTGGCCGAACTGCAATGGCGCGGTTTGGCGACGCTGCCGGTCAGGGTGCACCGAGCAGAATGGTGTCGCCTCATATCGTTCGAGGTCGCCGATGACGCGCGTGCGATCGTCGGCGGCACCACGCTGATCATGCCGTCGGTAGCCTCGGCGATGTCGGCACGCTCATCCAGCGATCGGCCTCGCTCGTCCACCGGATCGTGGCCGACCGTACTGCGGGATCGGCGACCGCCTGCTATGCCTCTCGGCCGGGCTGAAGGACGCGACGGCCGCTGGGGCCGATCTCGACCAAAGCCTTTCCGATGCTTATCAGGAGGTACTCCCGTGGCATATGACCCGAAGCTTCCGGCTGATCAGGGGTTGATCGACGCGCTGCACGTGGCGGGGCCGTCCGGCGAGCACGCTGAAAAGCTCATGTTGTTCGGGCAGTTCGTAGGCTCCTGGGACATCGAGTGGTCGGGGACCGGCTCGACGGCGAGCCCGTCCGGGCCAAGGGCGAGTTCCACTTCGGCTGGGTTCTCGGCGGCCGGGCCGTCCAGGACACCTGGATCATGCCGGGCCGTCACGAGCCGGCGGCGTCGACTCTCCGGGCGTTCCATCGTACGACCGTGCGTTTCTACGATCCGGATCTCGGTGCGTGGCGCTCCACGTGGATCGAACCGGTCAACGCCCGCGTCCGCCGTTTCATCGGGCGACCCGTCGACGGGGACATCATCCTGCTCAGCGACGAAGAGGATCCCTGGCTGAGGTGGCGTTTCACCGACATCACGCCCTCGTCGGCGCGCTGGCTCGGCGAAACCTCCTACGACAACGGGGCGACCTGGGTCTTCGACGAAGAGATGATCCTCACCCGCCGCTCTCGGCGACCACGTGCAAGCGGGTCGGGCGGCGACACCGCCCGCCGCCCGACCCCATTGGCGAGAGTGAGTCACCGCCGCCGTGTGGTGTCAGCTTCAGGGAGTGAAGTTGGAAGGTGGCGGTGAAGACGAAGGTAAGAGGAAGGCGAGAGTTCGGCGAAGTTCTGGGTGCCCGTTTCGGCCCGGACGTCGGCTGCTCCGCCTCCTCCTGCACGATCCGATGCCGGTGCACCCAACTGCCCAGGGTGCTGGCGTTGATCCCGAACTCGCGCGCCACCGACGCGACCGTCCGCTCGCCCCCCAGCACCATCCGGACAGCTTCTTCCTTGAACTCCGGCGAGAACTCCCTGCGACGCCTCGTCACGTACCTACCGACCCGGGGTCAACGCGTGAGGCCGGTTGGGGCCTGTTTCCGGAGGAGGCCCTGTGGACCGACGAGGAAGGGCATCATGGCAGGACGACGATGCGTCCCCTGACACGGTCGGGCCCGCGGCTCTCCTGGAGGCGATGTGCCTCGGCGGCCTCGGACAGGGGCAGCCTGGCGCCGATGCGGGTACGGAGCCCGTCCACCGCCAGCAGTCCGTTGATCGTCGTCGCGGCGGACTGGAGGTCGCTGATCGACGCGTTGCTGATGACGAATCCTCGAATGCTCATGTCCCGGAGGTAGAGCTCGCCCGCCGGCAGGGTTGGTCGCGAGCGGAGCCCGGCCATGATGATGATGCGCCCTCCTTGGGCCAGCAGAGGCAGTGTGGCCTCGATGTTGTTCTCGCCTGAGTTGTCCCAGAAGATGTCCACGCCGTCCGGGGTCGCGTCCTGGATGCGCTTCGTCGCGTGCGGGTCGCGGTAGTCGACGACGGTGTGTGCGCCGAGAGCTAGGCACCATTCGGCGTCGCGTTCGGACGCGGTGGCGACGACTCTCGCACCCGCGGCGACGGCGAGCTGGATGACGGCGCTGCCGACCCCACCGGCCGCGCCGTTGACGAGAACGGTTTCGCCGACGCGGATCCGCCCCTCGCGAAACAGCCCGATGTGGGCCGTCGCCGCGGTGTGCAGGACGCTTACGGCCGTGTCCGGGGAGACGCCCTCGGGCAGTCGGTACAGGCGCTCGACGGGAACGATCGCGTACTGGGCGAACGAACCCTGGCGTCCGCCGTGGCCGAGGCTGTTGCACCACACGGGACCTCCGGGCTGGAATCCCGAGACGCCGTCGCCGACGGCGGCCACGGTCCCGACCAGGTCACGGCCGATGATGAACGGGAAGGGGGTGTGGGTGCGATAGGCGCCGGAGCGGACGAACGTGTCGACGTGATTCACCGCCAGCGCTTCGGTGCGCACGAGCACGTCCGTCGGGCCGGGCACCGGAATCGGCAGGTCACCGACCCGGATGCCGTCCGCGGGGCCGTGGCCGGTGATGTATGCGGCCGTCATGACCGCTGGTGTGCTATCCATCACAACTCCTTTGTCCAAGACGGGCGACGGGAGCCGCCCGCATCTGAGATAACGACCTGGTGACGCTAGGTCACCCGCGGTCCGAGGGCTCGGCCGAGACCCCGTAGGTTGCCGCCCATGTCTTGGCGAGGCCGGCTTCGTCGGCGTCCCCGAAGGTGTAGGCCGGCGACAGCACGGGCAGTGCCCGCTCGACGCGAATGAGAACGGCCTCATGGGCGGGGTACGCGGGACCGTGCAGATCGAGCAGCCAGGCGCGCAGCCACTCGTATGCCGGGTGCCCTGGGGAGACCAACGTCGCGGTGCCCTTGAACCGGTAGCCGCGGCGTCGGATGAAGTCGATCGAATTGATCTCGATCCGCGGATCCCGGCGGAGGTTCTCCGCAGTGGTGGGCGATGCGATGTCCATGAAGATGAGGTGTTCGCCGTCGTAGACCCGGACCGAGCCCTTCGGGGACAGGCTTGGCGATCCGTCCGCGCAGACGGTCGCGGCGAACGAGAGTTTCGAGCTTTCGATGATCTCTCGCATGTCTTCGGTGATGATGCCCACGGGTGCTCCTTCGGGCTCAGATATCGTCAGTACAAGGTCAGTTGTTTTCGGGAACGGTCCCTGGTCCTTGCTACGGGCGAGGGCCGGCCCCACGCCGTTGAGGCGTTCCCGCGGTTTCGGGCGCCATCCGCTCACCAGGCTTGCCCCCGGCGGGGTGGGGCCAACTCTCGCCTCGAATTGGGCCAATTCTCGTTTGTGCAGTCATTCAGCGGTCGTTGTGGACCGATTCACTGAACCTGTCGGTCATTCGGATCTTCGCGCCCGGGTGGGCCAGTGGATGCCAGTATCGATCCGGTATCGGGCATCTGCGAGCCGGTAGATGTGAGGTCGGCGCCGCGGGTCTCCGGGCCGAGTGCGGCACCGCATACGATGAGCACTCCGCCGACCACGAGGAGGACCACCGGGGTGTACTTCATCGGCATGAGATCTGCCAGCGCGGTTTGGTAGAAGACGTAGAACGCGGGGACGATCACAGCCGCCGTGTAGCCCAGCCCGTAGCCACTGGACCGGACGCTGACGTGGAAGCGCTCGATGATGTAGGTCGTGACCACTCCAAAGGTGGAAACGACGACGATGACGAGCGCCACGGTGACCAGCATGATCATGGCGTAGCTGCTCGCGGTTCTCGAGACGATGAGCGTGTACAGGGCTGGCGCGGCTGTCGCGGTCAGCAGTCCCGTGATGATGAAGAAGGGACGGCGACCGATGCGTTGGCTCAACAATCCGGCGCCGAGGTAGGCGACGGCGAGCAGCGCATAGGCCACGACCAGCAGCATCGTCACCCGCACGTCACTCAGTCCAGCTGACCTCTTCAACTCACCCGGCAGCACAGCACCGATCATGTTGAAGGCGAGCCAGAGTCCGCTCATGAGGGTGAACACCTGAAGGAATCCGCGTAGGTTGCCTTTGCGGAACAACTCCAGCACCGGCGGGGTAGACGACTTCGGAGCTTCCCGCCAGACGTCCGACTCATGGACGTTGCGCGAATACCAGGCGACGAGCCCAAGAGCGAGCAACCCGCCGACGATGAACGGGATCCGCCATCCCCACAGCACGTATGGCGAGTCCAAGCCGTGCGCCGGCACGATCTTCAGCAGCCCGAATGTGAACAACGCGATCGTGCAGTAGGCCAGCGGAAAGCCAGTCATGATCACCGCGCCGAACAGGCCGCGCTGCGAGCCGGGGCTTTGCTCCAATGCCAGTGGTGTCGCGGCAGTGTACTGTCCGCCAAGGAAGATCCCGTCGATGAAGCGGAGGAATATCAGGGCGAGGGTGCCCACGAGGCCGATGGTCTGATAGCCGGGGAGACATGCGATCGCGAGCGTGGCGACACCGAAGCCGGTCAAAGCGATCATCGACGCACGGCGGCGCCCGGTCCTGTCACTGATGTGACCGAAGATCACGGCACCGAGCGGGCGGCCCAGCAGTGTGGCGGAGAAGACCAGGGCAGTGATGATCTGTCGTGTCGAGTCCGAGGCACCCTCCGGCTCGAAGTACGCCGCTGCCGGTGCCAGTACGATGATGGGCAGGTAGACATCGAACATGTCCACCCACAGCCCGGCCCACGCCCCGAACAAGGCCTTGCGCCCTTGGCGTGATGTCTTGCCGTCGTGTTTCGCGGTGATATCCGTCATCGAATTCGTTCCTTCCTTTTTTGGGGGGCGACTGGTGGACGGCATCAGGAGCCGTAGAGCCAGTCGATGTGCCAGCTGTCCTGCCTTTCTCTTTTGCGGGTAGAGACTGGTCGGCGATGTCAGAAGCCGTAGAGCCAGTCGATGTGGCGGTGGTCCTGGGGATCCCGGCCGATCAGCAGCTCGTTGCGTAGCAGACGGGCGATGCCGTCGACATGCCAGATCTCGCCCCACACGCGCGCGGCGCTCTGGACCTGCCCCGTGCGGACGGCACGGGCGTCCTGCGTGGCAATCAGCGCTGTGGGCCAGTCACCCTGCTCGGCCAGCGCGGTGACGGTGTGGGCGTCCTCGATTGCCTGGCATGCGCCCTGAGCGAGGTACTGGAGCATGGGATGCGCTGCGTCGCCCAGCAGGCCCAGCCGCCCGTCGGTCCACCGGGTCGCCGGTGCCCGGTCGTACATCGGCCAGTATTTGTCCCGCCACAGGGAGACGAGTGACTTGCGCACGTGTTCGCAGCAGTGCGAGAACGCGTCGTCGACCTCATCGGGACCGCCCCACTCCGCTTCGCCACGCAGGAAGGCGGGGCTGCGGAAGACCGCCACCTGGTTCACCATCTCTCCGCGCCGCAGCGCATATTGCACCAGGTGGCACCCGGGGCCGATCCAGGCGACGACATCCTCCAGGTCGAGCTCGACCGTCAGATCGCCGACCGGAAGGGTGCCGCGATAGGCGACGTATCCGGAGGGGATCGGCTGGTCACCGACGATCTGGTCGCGCAGGGTGGAGTTGAGCCCGTCCATCCCGAGCACCGCGGCGCTCCTGTAGACGGTGCCGTCGGCGCAGCGGGTGACGGCGTCGTGCGCGGTCGACACCACACCGGTGACTCGCCGGCCGGTCTCCATCGCCACGCCGATCCGCCGGCAGCCCTCGAGCAGGATCCGGTGCAGGTCGCTGCGGTGCACGACGACGTAGGGCGCGCCGTACCGCTGCCGGAACTCCTCGCCGAGGTCCAGATGAGTCAGCTCCTCTCCGGTGACGGCGTCGCGTAGCACCAGCCGGCGGGGCTGTACTCCAGCCGCGACAACTTCCTCCAGCAGTCCCCATTCGGCGAGGATGCGCGTGGCGTTCGGCGCGAGCTGCAGGCCGGCGCCCACTTCGCCGAATTCCGGCGCCTGCTCCAGCAGTTGCACGTCGTGCCCGGCTCGCGTCAGCGCGAAGGCCGCCGCAAGGCCGCCGATCCCGCCACCGACGATGATCACTTCTCTGTTCACAGCCATCTCCCGAGGTCGGGGCCTGGAGCCCGGCCAGTCAGCACTGCCGCCAGTTCCGCGGCGGTGCCGGTCAGCGTTTGCGTGGGACTGCCCTCGATCCTCCATTGCCGGTTGCGGTCGGTGGGCGCGATGAGCAGTCCGGACGAGCGGGCCTGCCGGCTCCGCCACGCGGTCACGTCGTCGATCAGCGCGTCCAGCAGGTCCGCCGGGAAGTCCGCGAAGGAGGCCCCGTTGCTGAGGTCGACGGCGTGGATCCAGACCTCGCGGGTGCGCATCCAGCGGATCTCCTCCGCCCGCACCATGCGCCCTTGCACGGTGCGCACCCATGCCGACCAGCATTCCGTGGGCAGGAGGTGGTCAGCCTCGGCCAGCTCGTCGCGGCTGGCGGCGTACAGGGCGCGCAGTGCCGGCGCCTCCAGTCGCGCCCCCTCGGCGATCTCCGCGTCACGGGCCTGCCGGCTTGCGTACATGGGCGTCTCCTCGCCGGTGCGCGCCCAGCGCAGCAGCCGGACGAGGGCGCGCGCGTTGTGGGCGACATGCGCCACGACGTGCCGCCGGCTCCAGCCGGGCAACGCCGAGGCCATGTCCATCTCGGTGTCGCTCAGGGCGGCGAGCCTGTCGTCGAACAGCCGGGTGCCCTCGGCCACCCATTCCAAGGCGGTCATGAGGCGTGGGCCATGTTGATCAGCTCACCGATGCCGGAGATACGAGTCCTGAGCACGCTCCCATCGCGGAGGTAGCGTGGCGGTGTCCGCGCGTGCCCCACCCCTCCGGGAGTGCCGGTCGCTATGACATCGCCGGGCCGCAGTGTCACAATTCGCGAGATGTACGCGACGAGTTCCGCCGGAGGGAACACCAGATCCGACACGCGGGCACGCTGGACCAGCTCGCCGTCGATCTCGCAGGTGATCTCGGGGTCGGCCTCCAGTTCGTCGGGGGTCACCAGCACCGGCCCGAACGGTGTGCTCGCCTCCCAAGTCTTGCCCTGCAGCCATTGAGGAGTGCGGTACTGCCAGTCGCGGGCCGTCACATCGTTCAGCACCGAGTATCCGGCGATTGCGGCCTCGGCCTCGCCGGGGTCGGCGTTGCGCACCGTGGCGCCCACGATTACGGCCAGTTCGGCCTCCCAGTCCATGGCGGCCGAATCGGCCGGGAGCACGATCTCGTCGTGCGCGCCCACCAACGCGTCGGCGAACTTGGCGAACAACGTCGGGTATCGCGGCAGTTCACGTCCCATCTCCAGGATGTGGGTGCGGTAGTTCAGCCCGACGCAAATGATCTTCCCGGGGTGGGGGATGAGAGGAGCATGATCGGTGACGTCGTGTCGCGCGCCGTTCGCGTTCTCGGCCAGGAGCCGCCAGTCCGGCTCGGCGAGCAGCGCACCGAGGTCGGGGAGCCCTGTCTCCACAGCCGTCTCACCGTCGACGCGCACGGCCGCGGTGGTCCCTCCAACGCGCAAAGTGGCGAGTCTCATCGAGAGTCCTCTTCCGTCCGGTACAGGTTCAGCTGCTCGTAGATCGGGGTGTCACTGAAGCGGAACAGGTCCAGCCTGGAGTCGGCGGCCACGCGCAGCGGCTTCCACGACGGCACCACGATCAGGTCGCCCCGGTTGACCACGTGCTCGACGCCGTCGAGCACGGCCGTGCCGGAGCCGTCGAAGACATGCCAGATCGAGGATCCGACCTCTCGTCGCGTCGCGGTGACGGCACCCTCCCGGAGCCGGTGGAATTCCGCCCGGATGGTCGGCATGACGTCGCCGCCGGTCGTCGGGTTGGAGTAGCGCACGGCGGCGTGGCCAGGCTCCGCCGTCGCCGGGTGTCCCTCGTCCTCCAATGCCAGCTGATCGTCCAGGGCGCGGTCGGTGTGTCCCCATCGGTAGGCGGCGATCGGCGAACTGGGCCGGGGACCGGGTTGCGACACCGGACGCAGGCCGGGGTGCACCCACAGTCGTTCCGAGCGGGACACGTTCGGCGTCGCCTCGTTGGTGACCTCCTCGGGACCGAACTCGAAAAACCCAGCGTCGGTGTAGTGGACGAACGGGATGTCCAAGCCGTCCAGCCAGGTCATCGGGGAGTCGGTGACGTTGTGATGGCCGTGGAAGTTCCAGCCCGGCGTGAGGAGGAAGTCTCCGCGGCGCATGGCGACCGGGTCGCCGTCCACCACCGTCCAGACACCCTCGCCTTCGACGACAAAGCGGAAGGCGTTCTGGGAGTGCCGGTGCTCGGGTGCGACCTCCCGGGGCCCGAGGTACTGGATAGCCGCCCACAAGGTCGGGGTGGCGTACGGCCGACCGCCGAGACCCGGGTTCGCCAGGGCGATCGCCCGTCGCTCGCCCCCGCGGCCGACGGGGACCAGCTCTCCGGACCGCTGTGCCAGCGGATACAGCGTGGACCACTTCCATATGTGCGGCACAGCCTGAGGTGACGGGCTCATCGGCATGAGGTCCCCCACCTGCGTCCACAACGGGTTGAGGCCGGCCGCGGCGAAGTCGTCGTAGAGCTGACGGAGCCTGGCGTCCTCATGGGTATCGATCGTCATCGGTGCTCCCACCGGTTCGGTCTCTGAAGGTGCTCCGAACCGTAGGCAATAAATTCTGCTGTGTGAATACAATTCCGTTGTGAAGAACAAGCCTGCGTACCTGCTGGAGTCGGTGGACAACGCGCTCCATCTGCTGCAAATGCTCCGCGACCAAGGCCGCCTGAGGGTCAGCGAGGCCGCCGACGAACTCGGCATCGCTCGATCGAGCGCCCACCGCCTGCTGTCCATGCTCGTCTATCGCGACTTCGCCACCCGCGACGATCAACGCGGTTACCTGCCCGGCCCCGGACTGGCCGCCGCCCCCATCGCCGACCGGACATTCCAACTGCTGCGCCGCGCGATGCTGCCGCACATGGAGAGGCTGTGCTCACGCGTGGACGAGACCGTGAACCTTCTCGTCCGGGTCGGGACGCAGACGCGCTTCCTGGCCTCCGTCGAGTCGACCCAGGTGCTGCACGTGGGCGACCGGCAGGGGACCGTACTGCCCGCTCGCAAGACCTCCGGAGGCAAGGCCCTCCTCGCCGAACTGGACAGCGACGAACTGGCCGAGATGTACGGAAGCGACGAGGACTTCCCCCGCCTGAGCCGGGAGCTCGAATCGATCCGACGACAGGGCTACGCCCTGAACCTGGAGCACACCGAGACCGGGGTCGCGGCCATCGGCCGATGCGTGACCGACCGGACCGGCCGCGCCGTGGCCGCACTGACCATCTCCATACCCACGGTACGGTTCGGCAAAGGACGCGTGGAACCGCTGGCCGCCGAACTGCGGGACGCCACCGAGCGAGCCGGCCGGAACTTGCCGCCCCTCTGACCCACATTGTTCTTCAGTGTGGAATTCTGTTCACGAGCCAGAATTTTTCTCCTACGGTGTGACGCATTCAACAGCACCGGCGTGCTCCACTCGATTCCCGCACTACCTCGGGTGATCAGCACCTCAGCCTCTGGCGAACCGGATTGCACGCACCATCCCTAGGAGAAGTCATGCCGGAGACCTTTGTCCTCATCGTCGGTGCCTGGCACGGCGGCTGGACCTGGCGGCCAGTTGCCCAGCACCTGCGCGCGGCCGGCCACCGCGTCCTCACCCCCAGCCTTCCAGGCATCGCCGACGGTGCCGACCCCGAGCAGTACAGCCTCGCCGACGTGGCCGACTTCATCGTCGACCTGGTCGAGCGCCACGACCTGCGCGACGTGACGATGGTCGGGCACAGCTGGGGCGGCTACCCGATCACCGGCGCGGCTCCACGGCTGGCCTCACGGCTGCGCAAGCTCGTCTACTGGAGCGCGTTCGTCCCCGCCGAGGGCACGCCGCTGCTGGACGAGGTCCCGCCGGCCTACGTGGAGCTGTTCACCCAGTTGGCCGCGGCGTCAGGGAACAACAGCGTGACCCTCCCCTTCGACGTCTTCTCCACCGGGTTCATGCAGGACGCCGAGGAGAACATGCAACGGCTCGTACACAGCCTGCTCGCGCCCCAGCCGATGCGCTACCTGACCGAACCCGTCGCACCGGTCGACCCGGCGGCCCTCGGAGTTCCCGCCAGCTACGTGATCTCCAGCGAGGACATCTCGCTGCCGCCCGGTGAGTGGGGCTGGACTCCCCGGTTCCCCCAGCGCCTCGGCGACGTGCCCGTCATCGAGACACCCGGCAGTCACGAAGCCAACTTCACCCGCCCCGCCGAACTGGCCGAGGCGCTGCTCAAGGCATGACCGAACTGTTCATGGCCGACGTCGCGCCAGGGCACCCCGCGATGGAGACCGACGTCGCACCTCTGATCCTCGCGTTGCGCCCCGGGCTCACCCGGGACGCCTACGCGAAGTTCGCCGAGGAGGCCCACCGTCAGGGCCTGGTGTTCACCGCCGCCTACGACGCTGTCGGCCGGTGCATCGGCGTGGCGGCGCACCGGGTTCTGGCGACCAGCCGGGGCCGGCTGCTCTTCGTCGATGACCTGATCACGCATCCGGATCTCCGCTCCAGCGGCGTCGGCAGCCGGTTGATGGCGGAACTGGAGGCCCGCGCCCGCAAGGCCGGCTGCACGCGGATCGAGCTCGACTCCGGCATCACCAACCACGGGGCGCACCGTTTCTACCACGCCCGCGGAATGTCCATCGTCGCGCATCACTTTTCCCACGAAGTGCGAGCCGTCGACTAAGAGCTCGCGCGGATAGGCACGATGGAGAACCCCAGGAGCAGAACAGGCAACGAGCCCGGCGATCAGGTGGATGAACTACCGAACGTCGCGGGCGACGACATGGGCGCCCGCCGTGCTGCCCAGCACCACAATGGGCAGGTTGGCCAGGTCGGTACGGTCGTCGAGCCGCCACCGGGCGAAGAACGGGTCGGAGCCGTTAGGGTCTGTCCCGTAGATCTTGACCGCCTGACGGTCACGCTCCGATGAAGCTCACTGTTTCCGCCATGTCCGCGCGCTCGGTACGCAGCCGTGGCACGTCTTCCTTCTCGAACCCCACCGAGACACCGCAGAACAGTGCGAGCCTGTCATCGGCTCCGACTATGCGGCTGACAGTCTTGCGATACATCGTCCACATCACCTGGGGACAGCTGTGCAGCCCTTCCGCCCTCAGCAACAGCATGACCGTCTGTAGGTACATCCCCGCGTCCCCCCACTGCCCGGGCCCCATCGTCCGGTCGAGGTAGCAGAACAGTACGACCGGCGCCCCGAACGCCGCCGAGTTCAAGGCGGCGATCTTCATGGGCCTGTCGGGGTCGTCGCGCTCGATTCCCAGCGCTTTGTACCGCTGGGCAGCAGCGGCGGAAAAGCGGTCCAGATACGGCGAGGTCAGTTCTGCCGGGTACATCGGATACTCCCGCTCATCGCCCGGGTCTCCTGCCATTGCCCTGGCCGTCGCGTGCTTCTTCAGTTCGGCCAAGGGCTCACCGGCCACAACATACAGATGCCACGGTTGGAGGTTCCCGCTCGATGGAGCCCGCGTCGCTGCGGTCAGCACTCGTTCGAGTACTTCTTTGGGCACGGGCTCATCGCTGAACGCCCGCACGGCCCGGCGACTGTCCACGGCTTCATACACATCCATGTCTTCTCGTCCTCTCACTCATCGACGACCACCTCTCTACCGTCTAGGGAGTGTCGTCATTGAACCGGGTCACGGAGCCAGATCCTGATCGAGGTGACGTCGACGGTGCCCTGGTAGATGCGCTCGCGCTTGTCGGTGCGAAGGGCCACTGCGCGGTAGCCCTTCATCTTGTTGATGCACCGCTCGGCGGTGTTGCGCTCCTTGTACCGCTCGGCGTCGAACCCAGGCGGTCGCCCACCCTTACTGCCGCGCTTGAGGCGGTTGGCCTGCTGATCCTTCTTGATCGGGATGACCGCCTTGATGCCGCGTCGGCGCAGGTAGGCACGGTTGGCACGGGAGGAGTAGGCCTTGTCGGCCAGTACGCGCCCGGGACGTTTGCGGGGACGGCCCAGCCCGCGGCGCTGGATGCGCACACCCCCCAGCACACACCGGAAGTACGGACTGTCGCCATGCTGGCCAGGGCTGATGATCCGGGCGATCGGACGGCAACGCCGGTCGGCGACCAGGTGCACCTTCCTGCTCAACCCGCCACGCGAACGGCCCAGCGCCTCCCGTCCCTTCACCGGTTTGTGATCTACCCCGTCCCCCTTTTACGGAAATCGGCCGGCGGCGGGCTCCGGCGGCATGCTGATGGGCACGCACCACGACCCGGTACGCCGCCACTGGCCCGGCACCGACGACGGCTTTCGCCGCACTGTGCCGCTGGATCGGCCTGAAGTGACCCTTCGCCACCCAAGTGTCCAGGGTGCAGGATTTCCTGTCGATCCTCGGTGAGACCGCAGGGGTGCAGGCGACCTTCAATCCCCGGCGAGCGCGTCACCCGGCCTGGCTGCTCGCCGTGTCCAACGGCCGCCTCGTCTTCACCAGGCTGGCCTCGCTGACCGTCATCGTCCTGCTCCTGCTCCCGCCGGCCCGCGCCTACTTCCGCACGTGACGCGGCCGAAGGCGCCTGTCAAGAACTCACGCTCCCACTCGTCAAGAGCGGTCCCGACACGCGATCATGAACACCCGTGACAAAAAGATCATTTCCAGCGTCGCCGGCATCGTTCTCGGGGTCGCCGGCTGCTCCAAGACCGCGAGCAGCGAGCACTCCGTGAGCGTCTAGTGCACCAAGGGGGAGGGGAACTACTTCCGGGTCTACGGCTACTTCTGCTCCATCTCGAACTGCCAGTGGCTGCCGGGCAGCCTGGCCGAAAATGGTTTCAAGCGTGATGAGTGGCCCCACCTACGCGCGGTTGCTGGCTCCAGCGTGTGAGGAAGGGGACACGTTCCGGTGAGTTTTGGCTCCGGCCGAGGGGTTGTCGCAGGACCTATCGCGAGGCGCATTGTGCGAGAGCTGTTGCCATACGTTGTGAGAACAAAGATCAGGGACCGGACGCGGCCCGGCAGGGGTCTGTGATCTCCAGAACTACTCATTTCTGAGAGATGAGTAGTTCGTGCCCCTCCGACGCTGCTTTGCCGCGGCGACAGGCACCCAGGACGATCCACGGCGGCGAAGAGTAGCTGATCGCTGGCGTGGTACCGTCGCCGTGGAAGCCCGTAAGCGCTTGCCCCGGACGAGATGTGCGCCGTACCCGGCCTGCAAAGACGACGCACTCGAAGGAGACGTCATGGATGCAGGCATACCCTTGATCGATTTCACTGGAGTGACTCCACGGCCTTGTGCGCTGGATGTCCGGTGGATTCACGGCTCACCGTCGGCCAAGCACAACACCGATCCGGACATCCAGGTCCACGCGTACGACGAGCACACGTTCATCTTGCGGCAGAACATGGCGATCAACTATGAGGCGCCGTTCTTGTTCCTGCTGTTCGGGAACGCACGGGCGGTGTTGATCGACACCGGCGCCACGGCATCCGCCGAGTTCTTCCCCTTGCGCCGGGTGATCGATGAGCTCGTTGACGGCTGGCTCTGCCGCCACCCCCGGGAGGAGTACCACCTGCTGGTGCTGCACACCCACCCGCATGGCGACCACATCGCCGGCGACGATCAGTTCACCGACCGCCCCGACACCACGGTGGTCGGCGCGGACCTGGCCACCGCCTGGGAGTACTTCGGGTTCAGCACGGATCCCGACGCCGTGGCGCAGGTCGACCTGGGAGGCCGTGTGTTGGAGTGCCTGGCCACCCCGGGCCACCACGAGGCGGCGGTCACGTTCTACGACCGGTGGACCGGGTTCCTGCTCACCGGCGACACGGTCTACCCGGGCCGTCTCTACATCCAGGACTGGCCGGCCTTCGCCCAGACCATCGACCGCCTGATCGACTTCTCCGACCGCCGACCGGTCACCCACGTGCTCGGCTGCCACATCGAGATGACCCGGCAGCCAGGCGTGGACTACCCCGTCCGCACCACCTACCAGCCCGACGAGCCCCCACTGCAGATGACCACCGGGCACCTGCACGAGATCCGTGCGGCGATCAAGGAGATCGGCGACCGGCCCAGCCGGCGCGCCTACCCCCTCTTCATCCTCTGGCCAAACCCATGAGCCGCACGAACGCATCGGACCTCCTGCCTGATGCGACCTCGTCCCCGGCCACGATGCCTACGGACCGGCCGGTGACGCTGCCGCACCGGACCTCCGTCGTGTTCGGCTCGGCCTTCGTCGACATCCGCGATCCGCACAACGGGCTCGGCAACCCCTTCGCCGTCGTCATGGGCGCCGACGTCGGGGCTTGGGACGTGGGGCAGCGCCAGGAGCTGGCCCGCCGCACCGGTACCCCCGAAACCGTGTTCATCGACGCCGTCCGCGAACAGCGCGGGCCAGACGGCCCCTACGAATACGAGCTCAACCTCACTGTCCTGACCCCGACCGGCAGAGCACTAGGCGTGTGCGCCCACGGCTTCATCGGCGCCGCACACACGCTCGCCGAGGCCGGGCTCGCCAAGCCAGGCCACGACCTCCTGATCACCACGTCGGCCGGAGGCTCCGCACGCGCCTCGCTTCCCCGTACGCGAACGGTCATGCTGCACTTCGTCTCCCAAGAGCCCCGGATTACGCACGGCCACGAGCAGGCACTGGAGAAGATCTTCCACCTGCCACTGCCATCCCTGGCCGACGGTCTGCCGGTCCTGTCCGTCGGATCACCCAAGCTGACCATCGAGGTGACACCCGCCACCTTCGCGCGACTGCGCCGGGAACTGGACAGTCTGAACTACGACCGGTTGATGGCCCTGCAGCGCGAGCTGGACATCAACGGAATCCACCTGTTCTGCCGCAACAGCACGACATCGTTGCCCGAACACGTGATCCAGGTGAATGCGTACCTCGGCCGGAGCCTCGTCGTGGACCGGGCCACCGGCGTCTCGAGCGCGGCCCAGGTCAGCGCCGACCCGCACGTCAGCGACGGCCAGGAGCTACAGATCGCCCAGTACACCCAGGCCGGCCGCTCGGCAGTCCTCACCCTGACCAAGGGGAAGAGCCGCAACGTGTACGTGGGTGGCGCCGCAGTCCTGGTCGACCATCGAACACTGCAGTGAGCTGAGCAGATCGTTCGACTACCCGGCGGGCTCGGGCGGGACCTGGACCGGGCCCAGGCCGGGGTGGGTGAAGAAGTGGTCGAGCGCGGCCAGGTGGGCGTTGACGGTGTCGGCCTTCCGCTTGGCCACCGTCTTCAGGTGGGTCTTGTAGTCGCGGTGTGTCTTGGCCGGGTCGTCCGCCCCACGGCGTACCCGTCGGAAACACTCCCCGCGCCGGCGGGTTTCCGCCCGGATCCCACGGCGCGCGAGGCCCGCAGCAACGAGCACGCCCACCAGGGCGGCACTGGCCAGTGCGGGCACTGCGGACGCTACCCCGAGGCAGACGGAGCGAGGACATCGCGATGACCGACCACACCCGGGTCACCACCGAAGACCTGATCGCCGCAGGCCTGCTGCGCCGGATGCGGCTCGACGTCGCCGAGGCGATCCTGCCCGAGGTCCGCCAGGCCCGCACCGCCAAGGAATGGGATCGGTTCGGGGCCGCCGATGCCCTCTACGAACAGGCCGCACGCAAGGGCAAGAGCCGATGATGCTGGCGGCCGGCCGACTCGCCTGTGGTCGTGGCCGCGGGCAGCATCAGCAACAGCGTCCCCGCCAGTACGGCGGGCCCGAACGCGGTCGCGATCACCTGTGTCGGGCTCCGGAACCGTTCGAGGGCGGTCGACCCTCTCATCCCGCGCACCGCAGCTTGCCGGGCGGCACGAATGTCACGACCCAGACCGTATCGGGTGGGAACGGGGTGGTGACTCCGGGGTGAACCCGGGCCGGGCGGCGCACGTTTGCAGGGGCATGAGGAAACTTGTCGTGGCGACGGGCGTCCTGTTCGCGCTGTCGGGCTGCGCCGCCGAGCAGGAGTGCACCCTGATCGGCACTTCTGTCGGGATCTCGGTGCGCGTCGACGCGCCGCTCGCGGACAGGGTCTCGGCGGCCGAGCTGACGGCGTGCTGGAACGGCTCCTGCCGTACGGCGAAGGTGGAGCTGCACCCGGCCAGCGGCGTCGCGCGGCAGACCTGCGAGGGCGAGGCCTGCACGGCGGAGGTCGAGCCGACGGGCGGCAAGCAGGGGTTCGGGGACGTGGTGGGACTGCCCAAGGCGCCGGTGCGGGTGGAACTGCGGCTGAAGGGGCAGGGAGGCGAGGTCGTCGTGGAGCGGGAGCTGACCGTCACGCCCGAGAGCAGCTTCGCCAACGGCCCGAGCTGCGGCGAGGGCGGGCCGCAGGCCGCGATCGCCGTTTCGGGCTCGGGCGTGGTCAGCGACGGGGGATGACCGCGTGGCAGCGGGTCTGCATCAACGCTTACCTGAGGCGCGGGAGGCGATAAACCTGCGCGCTCGTGACGCCCGCCTTGAACCGCACCGCACTCGCCTCTTCCAACGAGCTGCGGCACAGCCTGCTGCCTTCAGCGACGTATCGGACCACGAACTCCCCGTCCTGAGGAGGCGCATCCATCCCACCAGCCAACGCGCGCAAAGCCGTCATGATCGAATATTCTCCACTACCAAGATCGGAATCGAAGGGGGAATCCGACAACTCACCCTGAACACCGACACGAGCATCGACAACAACGCGCGAACACCGACAGCTCAGCTGCAACCAACAGACCTGATCCGCCCCGAATACCGCGCCCTTCGAATAAGAACACTTCCCAGTGGTATGGGGAGGTGGCCGCCGTTCAAACCGGGCATCTGCGTCGCCTGGACTCCGGCGCGATCGTGGTCACCGTCCCCGGCATAGAGCGGTTGATCGTCTGCCGCGCCGCCTGGGAGGACGTCCTGGTTCACGCCGCCGACCAGCCTGGCGACGCCTTCGTCTTCCGGCCCAGGCGCGCCGCCCGGCACGCCAAGAACCTGTTCAGCTCCTGGGCAGCCCGCCACCGGCCGACCGGTGGCCTGCCCGCGCTGTCGGTGCGCCGGCTGCGCTCCTCGTGGATCGTCGAGTTGCTGAGCGCCCGCATTTCGGCGAAGCGTTGAAGGGCGAAATCCAGAGGCCACGTGACTGCCGGCACATCGCCGCGAGCGCCGCTCCAGCCCGGGCGTCCGGGCGTACCGCAGAGGGAGTAGCGGGTCTGCTCGGAAGAGCCACAAGCAAGGAACGCCGGACGCTACATCACTGACATGGGCTGGTTTGCATGATTGAGAAACGTCAGCGGCGGCCTGCCCGACTTTCTCAGTATGAATCTACAATGTAAAGGCGCTGGTGAGTGACAAACCGAGCGAGGGCTCCGACCGGCGGTTCCACCCGGACGCCTCGTCCCAAGGGATTTCGCGGCAGCCGTCACAAGCCTCGAGGCTGTCCGGTCTTAGCTGGTGACCGGGTGGCGACGAGGTGGCCCGGCGGGCGAAAGGGATCGTGATGAAGATCGTGGTAGTCGGCGGGACGGGCCTGATCGGGTCGAAGCTGGTGACGAAGCTGGGCGAGCATGGTCACGAGGCGGTGGCGGCGGCGCCGAACACCGGCGTCAACACGCTGACCGGCGAAGGGCTGGCCGAGGCGCTGGCGGGTGCGCAGGTGGTCATCGACGTGTCGAACTCGCCGTCGTTCGAGAGGGCGGCGGTGCTGAAGTTCTTCGAGACCTCCACGGGCAACCTGCTCGCGGCGGAGGCGGCGGCGGGCGTGGGGCACCACGTCGCGGTGTCGATCGTGGGCACGGAGCGGATGCCGGACAACGGCTACTTCGCCGCGAAGATCGCTCAGGAGCAGCTGATCGAGAAGTCAGGGATCCCGTTCTCGCTCGTGCACTCGACGCAGTTCTTCGAGTTCGCCCGCAGCATCGCCGACGAGGCCACAGTGGATGGCAAGGTGCACATGGCGCCCGTGCTGTTCCAGCCGATCGCGGGTGACGATGTGGCCCAGGCGATTGGCCGGACCGCGGTGGGGGCGCCGTTGAACGGCAGGGTCGAGATCGCCGGGCCGGAGCAGTTCCGGATGGATGAGTTCTTCCGCCAGGCGCTGGCCGCCTGGGATGACCCGCGCGAGGTGGTCACCGACCCGCACGCGCGCTACTTCGGCAGCGAGTTGAGCGAGCGCTCGCTGGTTCCGGGTGACGGCGCCGCCCTCGGCACGATCCGCTACCGCGACTGGCCCGGCCGGAACGCGACCGGAAAGTAGCCACGGGCGCTCACAGCTCACCTCCCTGCTGGCATCGCTTGCAGGCCGAGCTCGACCGCGCGGCGGACGGCGCTGACCATGGTGTAGGGGACCCGAACGAGGTCCACCCCGGGGGGCGCGCACGCGATGATCGTGGTCATCGAGTACCCGCAGGACGGCCAACCGTCCAGTGCAAAGACCGCCGCGCTCCTCGCCCGTCCTGAGCGCGGCCGAGCTGTTGCGGCATGACGAAACCTGTGAACTCCTGCGGAAAGGAAGCACATGAGCAACACGTTGAATGGAAAGGTCGTCCTCGTCACTGGAGCGTCGTCGGGCATCGGCGAGGCCACTGCGCTGGCCTTCTCAGCGGAGGGGGCCCGTGTCGCGGTCGGGGCGCGGCGCGCCGACCGGCTGGAGGCTCTGGTGCACAAGGCGCCCGGTGAGATGCTGGCCCTCGAACTGGACGTGACCGACCAAGAGTCGGTACGGGCCGCGGTCGCCAAGACCGTTGAGCACTTCGGCGCCCTGGACATCCTGGTGAACAACGCCGGGGTGATGCTCGCCGGTCCCATCGCGGGTGCGGACACCACGGAATGGACGCGCATGATCGACACCAACCTGCTCGGGTCGATGTACACGGTCCACGCGGCGTTGCCGCACCTGCTGGAGCGCAAGGGCGCCGTCGTACAGGTCTCCTCGACCTCGGGCCGGGTCGCGTCAGCCGGCAACGGAGCCTACGCCGCGACCAAGTTCGGCATCACCGCCTTCTCCGAGGCGTTGCGGCAGGAGGTCACCACCCAGGGCGTGCGTGTCGTGGTCGTCGAGCCCGGCTTCGTCGCCACCGAACTGGCCGACCACATCACGGACCCCACGATGCAGGCCGCCGCCCAGAACATGGCCGCCTCCATGCGGACCCTGCAGCCCGATGACATCGCCAATGCTGTCGTGTACGCGGTCACCCAGCCGGAGCACGTCGCGGTCAACGAGATCCTCATCCGCCCGACCGACCAGACCCGGTAGGGGAGTGACACCGGCCCTGGGCAAGGGCGACCTTCGCCACGCCGGGACGCGCCACGGCCCGGCGCTGACGGCTGGACGTCCTAGCGGGCGAGGTCGGCGGCCAGCAGTTCTTCCAGTTCGGCGAGGTCGCCGGTCTCCGCCGCGGCGAGGAACGTCCGTACGAGGCGCCGGTGCGCGGTGGTGCTGATCGGGTGGCGTCGCTCGGTGGCGAGGTGGTCGCGGGCGCGTCGCACGAGTTGTCGCGCGTGGTCCTCGCCCAGGTGGAGGATCTCGGAGATCCGGCGGTAGGGGTAGTCGAAGGCTATGCGCAGGAGATAGGCCGCGCGTTCGGCGGGGGACAGTCTCTCCAGCAGCAACCAGAGCGCGGTGTTGACCGCCTCGCGTCGTTCGGCTGCCGTCTCGGGGCTGACAGAGCGGTCCGACGTCTCGGGAAGCCAGGGGCCGGCGGAGGTCTCGTGGCGCCTGCGGGCGGATTGGGCGACGTTGATGGCGAGCCTGGTGGTGGTCAGCGCGAGGAACGCGGACGGGTTGTTGACGATCGAGCGGTCGGCGCGGGCCCATCGCAGCCACGTCTCCTGCACCACGTCCTCGGCCTCGCCCACGTCTTGCAGGATGCGCAGGCCGATCGTGAAGAGCCGGGGCGCGGCGCTGACGAACGCCGAAGCGGCTGCGTCCCCTCTGCTGATCGACCGGTCATCGGTCTGCTCCGCGTGGTCGCTGCGCGACTCCAACAGGTTCATGGTCACGATCCAGGCTCCGTTCGCACCCCAGCATCCGGCGATGCCACTGCGATCACGGTCGTTCCTCAGGCCCCTCCATCGCGCCCTGGGGAGAGCCTGGTCGGTACCCTGGCCCGGACCACTGGGCCCCGTGGTAGGCCCCCCGGGGGCGGTGACGAGCTGCCGACGCCACCGCGGACCTCGGCCGATAGGGGCTGACGGTCATCGTCTCCGTGATCACGTTGTCCGCCGAGCCGGTCGACACGGTAGGCTGCCCGTCGATCTGAGACGTAGCGCCGTAGCCTCCTACGTTCGGCAGTCATCGGTCAACGGGCAAACGGTCGGCGGGGGGCCATGGCAAGCAGAAGTCCCGGGGTGCAGCTTCGTGGGCGGCAGACCGAGTGCGAGACGCTGGATCAGCTCGTGGCGACGGTGCAGGCCGGCCACAGCTCGGTCCTGGTCCTGCGCGGCGAGGCCGGCATCGGCAAGACGGCGCTGCTGGACTACGCGCGCAGCAGCGCGTCCGGCTGCCGGACAGCCAGAGTGGTGGGCGTCGAGTCCGAGATGGAGCTGGCCTTCGGCGGGCTGCATCAGCTGTGCGCCCCGTTTCTGGATCGTCTCGGTCGCCTGCCGGAGCCGCAGCGTGACGCGCTCAGGACGGCGTTCGGCCTGAGCGCGGGAACGCCACCGGACCGCTTCCTGATCGGGCTGGCGGTGCTCAGCCTGCTCGCCGAGGTGTCGGAGAAGGAGCCGCTGGTCTGCCTGATCGATGACGCCCAGTGGCTGGACCGGGTCTCGGCGCAGATTCTCGCCTTCGTCGCGCGGCGCCTGCTCGTGGAGCCGGTCGGGCTGGTGCTCGCGGTGCGCGAGCCCGGTCTCGAAGAGTTGTCGGGGCTGCCGCAGCTCGAGGTGGGACGGTTGAGCGACAGCGACGCCCGCGCCCTGCTGGACTCCGTGACTCCTGGACGACTCGACGAGCGGGTCCGGGACCGGATCGTCGCAGAGACGCAGGGAAACCCGCTGGCCCTGCTCGAGCTGCCACGGGGATTGACGCCTGCGGAGCTGGCAGGTGGGTTCGGGCGGCCTGACGCGCGGCAGCTGGCCGGCCAGATCGAGGAGAGCTTCCTGCGGCGGGTCCAGTCGCTGCCGGCCGAGACGCAGCAGCTGCTGCTCATCGCCGCGGCCGAGCCGGTGGGCGATGTGACCTTGTTGACACGAGCGGCAGAGCTGCTGGGAGTCGAAGCGGCGGCGGCAGCGCCGGCTGAAGCGGCGGGGCTGATCACCATCGGGACCCGGGTGCGTTTTCGTCATCCCCTCGTGCGCTCAGCGGCCTACCGCGTGGCGGTCCCGCAGAACCGGCAGAACGTACACCGCGCGTTGGCCGACGCGACCGATCAGCAAGCCGATCCCGACCGCCGGGCATGGCATCTCGCCAACGCCACGGCCAGCCCGGACGAGACGGTGGCCGCCGAGCTGGAGCGTTCCGCCGATCGGGCGCAGGCGCGCGGCGGAGTCGCGGCGGCGGCCGCGTTCCTCGAGCGGGCGGCCGAGCTGACCCCCGATCCCGCACGCCGCGGAGCCAGAGCGTTGGCGGCGGCACGGGCCAAGTATCAGGCCGGCGGTTTCGACGCCGCGCTCGAGCTGCTGAACGCTGCGGAACTCAGCCTCCCGGACGAACGCGGACTCGCCCATGCCAAGCTGCTGCGCGGTCAGATCATGTTCGCCTCCACAAGTGGCGGCGCCGCCTTGCCGCTGCTGCTCAGGGCCGCCAGGCAACTCGAGCCGCTGGACCCCGGACTGGCCCGCGAGACCTACCGTGACGCGCTGAACGCGGCCATGACGGCCGGCCGCCTGCCGAGCGGCGCTCAATTGGTGGACGTCGCCAAGGCGACGCTCGCCGCACCGCCGGGGCCGCCACCGGAGCGCAACGATCTGTTCCTCAACGGCGTGGCCACACTGGCCACTGAGGGTTACCCGGCGGGCGTGCCGATGGTGCTGCAGGCCCTGGACGCCTTCCGCACCCAAGGGGTCTCCAGGGAAGAGGGCCTTGGCTGGCTCTCGTTCGCGTGCCGCATGGGCCATAACGTCTGGGACTTCGACAGCTGGTCGCAGCTCTCGGCGAGGCTGGTCGACCTGGCACGCGGAACGGGGGCACTGTCGGTGCTGCCGTTCGCTCTCCATATGCGCGTGTCGAATCGGGCACTCGCCGGCGAGCTCGCCGTCGGCGATGCGCTGCTCGCCGAGGCGGTGACGGTCGGTGAGGTGACGGGCAGCCGCTTCTTCGCCCTGTGGGCGGCCCTGGTGCTCGAGCCCTGGAGGGGCCGGGAAGCCACGACACGCCGGGTGATCGAAGCGGTCACGCGAGAACCGGCCCTTCAAGGCGAAGGCAAGCTGGCGACCGCCCCCCAATGGGCGAGCGCGGTGCTCTGCAACGGCCTCGGTCGCTACGAGGAGGCGTACGCCGCCGCCGAGCGAGGCTCCGGGCATCCACAGGAGCTCGGCGGCCCGTACAACAGGTCCTTGATCGAACTCGTCGAGGCCGCAGTCCGGACCGGAAGGCCGGCCCGCGCCGCCGAAGCCGCCCAGCGGCTCGACGAGATGGCACAGGCCAGTGGCACCGACTGGGCCCTCGGCACCTCGGCGGGCGCGCGTGCCCAGGTGAGCGACGGCCCGGCCGCCGAGACTCTGTACCGTGAGGCGATCGACCGGCTCGGCCGCACCGAGGTCCGGACGGCACTCGCCCGCACCCGGCTGCTCTACGGTGAGTGGCTGCGGCGGGAGAACCGCCGCGCCGACGCACGCGAGCAACTGGGCATCGCCTACGAGATGCTCAGCCAGATGGGGGCCGAGGCGTTCGCGGAACGCGCCCGGCGCGAGCTGCAGGCCACCGGCGAGACGGTACGCAAGCGCACCGTCGAGGCGCGCGCCACGCTCACCCCTCAGGAAGCGCAGGTAGCGCGCCTGGCCGGTGACGGGCTGACGAACCCCGAGATCGGTGCTCAGCTCTTCATCAGCCCGCACACCGTCGAATGGCACTTGCGCAAGGTCTTCGCGAAGCTCGGCATTGTGTCCCGCAAACAGATCAGCACCACGCTGCTCGAAGGCACGGCGACCACGGCCTGACCCGCGACCGTGTCGGGTGCCGATGTCCACTGGTCGGTATTCCTCTCGATCCCCGGTGTCACGGATTCAGGCGCCGCCCGGTCTAAGTGGGCGAGTCACTTCGAACCGTGGTGAGAGAGATGGAATCCGCATGAACGACAACATCCTGGAGCCGGCGGCGCAGGAGCTCGCCGAGGCGACCTCCAAGCCCCCGTTCCTGTACGAGCTGGGCACCGAGGGCGCGCGCAAGGTGCTGGACGACCTCCAGTCCGCCCCGATCGACAAGCCCGACGTCGATGAGAAGTGGATCACGGTGCCGGCCGAGGTCGGCGACGTGCGGGTGCGGATCGTCAAGCCCGCCGCGTCGTCCGGCCCGCTCCCGGCCGTCCTGTACGTCCATGGCGGCGGCTGGGTGCTGGGCAACGCGGGCACCCACGACCGGCTGGTACGCGAGCTGGCCGTCGGAGCGGGCGCAGCGCTGGTCTTCGTCGAGTACGACCGCTCGCCCGAGGCCCGCTACCCGGTCGCGATCGAGCAGGCGTACGCCACCGCCCAGTGGATCACCCGTCACGGCGTGGCAGAGGGGCTGGACGCGTCCCGGCTAGCGGTGGCCGGCGACTCGGTCGGCGGCAACATGACCGCCGCGCTGACCATCCTGGCCAAGCGGCGCGGCGACGTGACCTTCGTGCACCAGTCGCTGTACTACCCGGTCACCGACGCCGCCCAGGACACCGAGAGCTACCGCGAGTTCGCCGACGGCCCGTACCTGACCGCCAAGGCGATGGCCTGGTTCTGGGACGCCTACACCACCGACCCCGCCCAGCGCGCCGAGATCACCGCCTCACCGCTGCGCGCCACCCTCGACGACCTGGCCGGCCTGCCGCCCGCGTTCGTCGTCGTCGACGAGAACGACGTGCTGCGCGACGAGGGCGAGGCTTATGCCCGCAAGCTGACCGCAGCCGGCGTGCCGACCGCCAGCGTCCGCTACAACGGCACGCTGCACGACTTCATGATGCTCAACCCCGTCCGCTCCACCTCGGCGACCGGCGCCGCCATCGCCCAGGCCATCGAGGTCCTCAAGACCGCCCTGACCACCGGAAAGGCCGGCTCATGAGCGAGCAGCCCGTCATCGTCCTGGTCCACGGCGCCTTCGCCGAGTCGGCCGGCTGGAACCGCGTCATCCAGCGCCTGCACAGCAACCGGCTCACCGCCGTCGCCGCGGCCAACCCGCTGCGCAGCGTGGAGGGCGACGCCGCGTACGTGCGCGACGTGATCGCCGGCATCGGCCGCCCGGTCGTCCTGGTCGGCCACTCCTACGGCGGCATGGTGATCACCCAGGCCGCGGCCGGCAACCCGGCCGTCCGCGCCCTGGTCTACGTCGCCGCCTTCGCCCCAGAGCCCGGCGAGAACGCGTTCCTGCTGTCCGGCAAGTTCGAGGGCAGCACCCTGGCCGGCGCGCTGGAGGCCTACCCGGTCGCCTCCGGCGGCAACGAGTTCCGCATCGCCGCGGACAAGTTCCACCACCAGTTCTGCGCCGACCTGGACGCCGACGAGGCCGCCCTGATGGCGGCGACCCAGCGGCCGGTGACCGAGCGGGCGCTGACCGACGCCCTGACGGCGGACGGGCCCGCCTGGCGCACCACCCCGTCCTGGTTCGTCCACGGCGAGCGCGACCTCAACATCCCGGCCGCGGCGCTGCGCTTCATGGCAGAACGTGCCGGCTCCCGCGGAACCCGCGAGGTCGCCGGCGCCTCACACGCGATCGCCGCCTCGCAGCCCGACGCCGTGACCGCCGCCATCCTCGACGCCGCCCACCACACGCAGGAGTGACGCTCCCATGCCCGCGATCCTCATTCACGGAGTCCCCGACACCCACCGCGTCTGGGCAGGCGTCCGCCGGCACCTGATGCGCACGGACGTGGAAGCCTGGGACCTGCCGGGCTTCGGCGCGCCACGCCCGGACGGCTTCGGCAGCACCAAGGAGGAGTACGCCGACTGGCTGATCGGCCGTCTGGAGGCGGTCGGCGAGCCGGTCGACCTGGTCGGCCACGACTGGGGCTGCATCCTCACCGCCCGGGTCGCGTCCCTGCGCCCGGACCTGGTACGCACCTGGGCCGGCGGCAACGGTCCCATCAGTGCTCGGTACGTCTGGCATCCGCTGGCCAGGATCTGGCAGGACCCGGTCGAGGGGGACCGCTTCATGGCCGAGCTGACGCCGCAGGGCTTCGCCGACGACCTGATCACCGGCTTCGAGGTGCCCGCCGACCTGGCCGAGGAGATGGTGCGGTACGTCGACGCGCCGATGAAGGACAGCATTCTCCAGCTCTACCGCTCCGCGGCGCGGATGGGCAGCGAGTGGGAGCCCGACCTGGTGAAGCTGACCGCGCCCGGCCTCGTGTTCTGGGGCGCACGCGACCCGGCCTGTCAGATCGAGTTCGCCGGCGAACTGGGCCGGGCCATCCGGGCGGAACGAGTGATCAAGCTCGACTGCAACCACTGGCCGCTGCTGCAGCGGCCGGCGCAGGTCGCCGCCGCCCTCGAGGAGCACTGGCAGCGCCACCAAGCCGCCTGACCCGGCGGCCCCAAGGGGCCGGCAGCCGCGCCGATGAGCCCCATCCGCCTGCCGGCCCCGGCCCAGAGCACCACTCCGGAAGAGCGCCGCCGCCTGCGCGCCCGCCAACGGCTGGCCACGGCCTGATGGTGTCCGATGCAGAACTGACGAAATTCCCGGCAGCTGTCACGAGTGCGGGGAGCTGTCCGGTCTTAGCTGGCGACCGGTTGGCACCGAATGGAGTAGGAATCTGATGAAGAATCTGGAACCGCAGGGGACTGTCGCTGTTCCCGGGCCGGCACGGATCGACACCCTCGACAGCCTGCGTGAGCACCTGCAGTGGGCGGTCGAGCTGGAACACGCGACGTTGCCGCCGTACCTGTGCGCGCTGTACTCCCTGGACCCGGAGCGCAACCCGGAGGCAATGGAGGTGGTGGGCAGCGTCTTCGCCGAGGAGATGTTGCACCTGGCGCTGGCCGCGAACCTGCTCAACGCCGTCGGCGGCCGGCCGCGCCTCGACATGCCGGAGATGTTGCCGCCGCATCCCCGGCGGCTGCCCCACAGCGACCTGGAACTGTCGCTGCTCCCGTTCGGCCCGGAGGCCCTGGAGATGTTCCTGCGCCTGGAGCGGCCGGCGCCGCCCGGCGCCCCGGCGCAAGGCGACGGCTACGAGACGATCGGGCAGTTCTACGACGCTGTCGAACAAGGACTGCGCCGCCTGTGCGAGCAGCTCGGCGAGCGAGAGGTCTTCTGCGGCGACCCCGCCCGCCAGGTGCGCGGCAGCCATTTCCGGCACACCGCGGGTTCGCTGTTCGCGGTGGAGGATCTGGAGTCGGCGCTGGGGGCGCTGGAGGAGATCGTCGAACAGGGTGAGGGCACGGCCCGGGGCGAGGTCTGGGACGGGGACCAGGACATCTTCCACCCCGAGCGGGACGAGGTCGCCCACTACTACCGTTTCCAGGAGCTCAAACTCGGCCGGCGCTACCGGCGCGGCGACACCCCGCAGTCCGGGCCGACCGGCGAGCCGATCTCGATGAACCTGGCCAGCGTGCGCCCGATGCGGCCCAACCCGCGGCTGTTCGATCACGCCCCGGGCAGCGACATCCGTACCGCGCAGGAAGAGTTCAACCGCGCCTACTGCACTTTGCTGAACCAGCTGGAGCAGGCCTTCGACGGCGACCCGAAACTGCTCGGGGCCGCCGTCGGCACCATGTACGCGCTCAAGGCCCAGGCCGGCGCCCTGATGCTGATGCCCGACGCGGACGGCACCACGGCCGGCCCTACCTTCGAGTACGTGCCGGCGTCATCGCCGGACTGATCGGGTTCTACGGCACCGTATCGACCCCCGCACAACCCATGGAGAACGCCGTTGCCGCCAGCCCCCGCAGCTGACCGAACCGCACCGCCTGCCACACCGGCTGTGGCGATGGCCTGGGCTGCCTCGGCGAACCCGGCACCGACGGCGGCAAGGGAGGGCGGTCAGGGCCCGGGCATCGGTTCCGCGCCCATGGGCTTTCCGGTGCCCGGCGCAGCCTGGTCGAGCTCGGCGAGCGCGGTCTTCAGCTCGGCGCGCCCCCTGATGCCGAGCTTCATGAAGACCTTGCGCAGGTGGTACTCGGCGGTGCGCGCGCTGATGAACAGCCGCGCGCCGATGTCCCGGTTCGTGAGTCCTTCGCGCGCGAGGCGCGCCACGTTGAGCTCCTGGTCGGTGAGTTGCGCCGCGGACCCGTGCGCGCGCACGCGCAAGGTCTCGCCGCTCGCGCTCAGCGCGCGTGCGGCCCGCTCGGCGAAGCCGTTCAAACCGATGCCCGACAACAACTCGTACGCGGCCCGGAGCTCGCGGCGCGCATCGTCGTGCCGGCCCTGGCGGCTCAGCTCCTCCCCGTACAACAAGCGGCAGCGCCCCACCATGATCGGGATCCGCTCGCGCTCGAAGCGCTCGATCGCATCCCGGTACCGGGCCTCGGCCTCGTCGCCTTCGTGCAGCTGCGCCTCTGCCATCACCAGCACGGCCGACGCCCAGTTGGTCCCCACCGGCCGCGTGACGTTCGCCAGTTGCTCGAACGCCTGCTCGGCCAGCTCGCGCTCACCGGTGTGCGTGGCCGCCTCGACGAGCTCGAGCAGCGTGCGCATCGCATGACTCAGCTCGTGCGTGTACGGCAGCTCACGGCGACCGCCGGCCACCGCCTCGGCGAAGCGTCCCAGGCCGTTGTAGAGGATGGCCTCCGCGAAGTTGACCGCACTCAGACCGTAGCCCTCGCCACGCGCTTGCGCGTCGGGTCGGATCTGCGCCGCCAGGCGTTCCGCCTCGCCGGCCTGTCCCCGGTACGCCGCCAGGAAGAGCCGCCCGTACTGCGGCAGCGGGTGGCCGGTGACGTCCTTGATGGCGTCGATCTCGTCACAGGAGGCCTCGGCCGCGTCCAGCTCGCCATCGACCGTCTGCGCCACCATCAGCAGGCTCAGGGCGATCGGCAGCACCGTCACGACGCCTTCGGCGCGGGCGAGCTCGACCTGCCGATCGGCGAGCGCGCGGAGCGCGCGGGCGTCCCAGAGGTCCTGCGCGGCGCGGGAGGCGAACCACATCCAGTGCAGCTCGAGCGAGTCGGGGGCCTGCTCGAGGAAGGCGCGCTGCGCCCGGCGCAGGGTCTCGAGCGCGGCCTCCTGCCCTTTGGCGGCGAGCAGCGCCTGGCCGCGCAGGATCAGGTCCCGCGCACGGTCGGAGTCCTCACCGGAGGTCGCCTCCAGGATCGCGTTCGAGACCGCGGCCACCTGCTCGGCGTCACCGAGCCGACCCCCGTAGATCGCGGCCGACAGCGCCTCGATGTAGGTGTCTCGGGCGAGCACCGGGTCGAGCCCTTCGAGACCCTGCGCCGCGGCGAGGAGGAGCTGCGGCCCGCTGCTGTCGCGCCGCAGCGCGTATCCGGCACGGGCGCGCAGCCGGGCGACGAGCGCCTCCTGCAACGCGGTGAGTGGATGGTCGCGGGCGGTGTCGAGCAGGCGCAGGGCCGCTGCGGGCGCGCCCGCCTCGTGCTTGGCCTCGGCGGCCGCGATCAGCCGCTGCCCGCGGCGGACCGGCTCGGGGGTCAGCTCCGCCGCCCGCTCCAGGAACGCGCCCGCGGCGGCCGCGCCGCCGCGGGTCCGCGCACGCACCGCGGACCGCTCAAGGTCGGCGGCGACCTCCTCGTCCGGGCGCAGCGTCGCGCTGGCGCGATGCCATGCCCGGCGATCCGGGTCCTGGTCGACGTTGGTGACGTCGGCCAGTGCGGCGTGGACGCGCCGCCGGTCCTCCGGCGACGCCGCCCGGTAGATCGCCGATCGCACGAGCGGATGGCGGAAGCCGACGCGCGTGCCGACGACGAGCGCGTCGGCGTCCCTGGCGGCGTCGAAGTCCTCCGTGCCCAGTCCCAGCGCCGCGCTCGCACGCCACAGCAGCTCGGGATCTCCGGTCGGGTCGGCAGCCGCCAGCAGCAACAGCAGGCGCGCCGGCTCGGGCAGCGGCTCGAGCTGCGCGACCAGGCTCTGCTCGATGCGGCTCTCCAGCGGCATCGCGCCGGTGAGAGCGAACCCGCCGGCGATCTCGGCCGGGCTCAGCGCCCGGGGCAGCTCCCGCAGCGCGAGCGGGTTGCCGCGCGCCTCCGCGATCAGCTGGTCGCGCACCCGCCGGTCGAGGCCGCCGGGGGCCGCGAGGCGCAGGAGCTCGCGCGCGTCGTCGTGACCCACCCCCTCGACGACCATCTGCCGAAGCCCGGCGAACACCTCGCCGACCGTGCGCATGGCGAGCACGATGGCGATCCCCTCGGCGTCGAGACGCCGGGCGGCGAACGCGACAGCGCGCGCCGATGCCTCGTCGAGCCACTGCGCGTCGTCGACGATGCAGAGCAGCGCCCGGTCGCCCGCCGCCTCGGTGAGCAGCCCGAGCAGTGCGAGCCCGACGAGGAACGGGCTGGGCGCGGAGGCCTGGCGCAGGCCGAACGCCGCCTCGATCGCCTCGCGCTGCGGGGTGGGCAGGCGCCCGGCCGAGCTCATCATGTGCCCGCACAACTGCTGCAGGCCGGCGTAGGCCAGCTCCATCTCGGACTCCGACGCGACGATGCGCTCGACCCGGACGTCGGTCGCGGCGCGCGCCGCCACGCGGTCCACGAGCGCGGTCTTGCCGACGCCGGCCTCGCCGGAGACGACCAGCGCGCCGCTGTGACCGGCGCGGGCACGGTCCACCAGCGCGTCCAGCTCCGCCAACTCGCGATGCCGTCCCCGCAGCGGCGCGGTCTCTGTCACGGTGTCACCTTCGCTGGGGTTTACCGATGCATGGTGCCTTTGGCGCGCAAGATCCTATCTGAGACATAGCGGCGACACGGGCCGCGGGTCTTCGGCGGCGGAGTTTCAGACGCCGGATGCCGACAACGCTGAAGGCGGGAACCGGATCCGGTTCCCGCCTGCTTGATTTTCAGCGTGCGGTGGCGAAGAGGAACGCGCTGTCCCGCTCGGCGCGCCGGACGCCGGCGGCCGGCGGTGCTACTCGACGGCGCGCAGGTACACGGGGAGTTCCTGGTGACCGTTGCTGATGAGAGTGGGTACCGGCCGCAACGCGTCGGCCGGTGCCGCGAGTGACATGGCGGGGAAACGCTCGAAGAGCTGGCGGAGGGCTTCTGCGACTTCGAGCCGGGCCAGGGGAGCGCCGAGGCAGAAGTGCACGCCGTGGCCGAACGCCAGATGGTCCTTCACCTTGCGGGTGACGTCGAAGGTGTCGGCGTCCGGCCCGTGCCAGTCCGGGTGACGGTTGGCGGCCCCATACGCGGCGAGGATGGGGTCTCCCGCGGCGATGACCTGTCCGTCGGGCAGCTTGATGTCGGTCACGGCGAAGCGCAGCGGCAAGTACTTGATGGCGGGCTCGGCGCGAAGGGTTTCCTCCACCACGTCCTCCCAGGTAGCCCGGCCGGTGCGGATGAGGTGGAGCTGGTCGGGGGACGTCAGCATCGCAAAGATGGCCTGGTCGATGACGTTGACGGTCGTCTCGTACCCGGCGCTGATCATCAGAATCATCGTGTCGCGCAGTTCGACATCGGTGAAGCCGGTGCCGTCCGACTCCTCGTCGCGTGCCGCGATGAGGAGGGAGGTCATGTCGTCGCCGGGGTTGCCGCGCTTGATGGCGATCAACTGGTCAATGGTCTCAAAAAGGCGTGCGGTGTTGGCCTGGGCCTGCTCAGGGGTGAGCGTGCTGTCGAAGACGTTGTCGACGAGCTGCCGGAAATCGTCCCGCTGGTCTTCCGGTACGCCCATCAGGTGGCCGATCACGGCGATGGGCAGCGGGTAGGCCAGTCGCTCGCGCAGGTTCACGACCTGGCCGGGGGGTGCCGCGGCGAGGTCGTCGATCAACTCGGTGACCAGGGATCGGATGGTCGGCTTCAGCTCGGCGATGCGGCGTGCGCTGAAGGCGGGCGCGACCATCCGCCGTAACCTGCGGTGGTCGTTGCCGTACGCAGTGAGCATGCTCTGCACCTCGATCCACAGGGCGAGCGGCCACGTGCTGATCGTCTGCTGAAAGGCCGGGTAGTGGGCGCGGCCGTTCTTGGAGACATCGGGGCTGGTGAGCAGAGTCTTGAGCAGGGCGGGGTCGGTGACTGCCCAGGCGCGCAGGCCGAGGATGTCCACGGGGGTGGCCGGGCCACGAGCCCGCAGGGCCTGGTATTCAGCATGCCGGTCGGCACCGGTGGGGTCGATGACGAACGGGGAAGGCTGGGACATGTGTCTTCTCCTTACGGTCGCAGCAGCGTTCACGGTCGCGGCTGAGCCGCGTACTCCGGTCGGTCCTCAGCGGTGCCGGCGATGCGACGATGGACGTCGCCGGCACTGGTCTTCGTAGCCTCGCGCTCGAGCAGGCGCGGCTACCATGTTTGGTCGCCGGCACGAACCAGCATCTCGTTGACGGCGACCCGCCGCTCTCGCGTGACGACGTAGCTGATTGCGTCCGCGATGTCCTCCGGCCGCAGCGCCTCGATTCCGTCGATCTGCCGGCGGGCCGTGTCCCGGGTGGTGTCGCTGAGGTGGTTCACCAGTTCGGTGTCCACGGTGCCGGGCTCCACCACGCTGACCCGGACGCGTTCGCTGACCAGTTCCTGGCGAAGCGATTCGGCGAACGCGTTCAGCCCGGACTTGGTCAGGCCGTAGACGCTGCTCCCCGGGCGGGCGACTCGCCCGGCCGTCGAGCTGACGTTCACCAGATCCGCCACCTGCCGCGGGGATGTCGACGCCGCGTAGATCAGGTGCGGGATGGCGGCGTGCGTGACATGCAGCAGCGCCGCCACGTTGAGCGAGATCATCCGATCCCACTCCTCGATGGTGGTGTGCAGCGCCGAGTTGAGCAGCATGATCCCGGCGTTGTTGACCAGGATGTCCAGGCGCCCGAACCGATCCAGCGTGTCCTGCACCACGTCGTCGGCGCGTTCGGGCTCGGTGATGTCGGCCTCGAACGCGACCGCCTCTCCGCCGAGCTTCGCGATGTCGCGCGCGACCTGGTCCAGGCGGTTGCGGCGACGCGCGACCAGGGCCACCGCCGCGCCCTCGCGAGCGAGGCGGCGCGCGGTCGCGGCGCCGATTCCGCTGCTGGCGCCGGTGACGAGCGCGACGGCTCCGTCTAACGGCCGTTCGTACATGACTGCCTCATCTCCTCGGGTCGATGGCGACGCGGATCATTTGCTGATGGGCCTTGGGTGCCACGCCGGCCGGTGACGGTGACGGCGGCGGCGTCGTGGAACACCTCGCCCGGGTCGGCGCCGAGCCGCTTGAGCTCGTCGTACGCGGCGTGGAGCTCGTTGACGACCAGGTGCAGGCCCTGAGCCCTGCCCGGCGTCTGAGACGTGACCGACGTGCCGACGATGACCGACGCCGGGCGAGCCGGGCGGGGTCATCGGCTTCATGTCCATGACCGCTTCTCCTGTGCTCGGACGAAATGCGGGCACGACGAGAATCGCGTGGTTGCCCTCCGGATCGCACCAGGGAGTCTCACTGGTCAACCGGGGCCAGGGAAGGACATGGGTACGAGCGGCCGCCCGTGGCCACCCCCGCCGGCGACGTTCACGATCGGCGGCACGGTCGGTGTGATCCCGCGCATCCACCTCCGCGCGTAGCTCTTGCGCATCGGCGTAGAAATCGCCGAAGCCGGGGTCCTCGATGCGGTCGCCCTGAGCCTCCCCGCTGCCGGGAGAGGGCCGGGTGACCGGCGGAGCAAGGTCGAGCTCGTCGACGTCGTCGTCATCGCCGTGGGCGAGGTCCTGCTCGTCACCGCCTCAGAGGGAGGCCCAGATGGGACCTGCCGTGGGGCTTCCAGCGCCTCGCCGGCCCGCCGGGGCTCTTGGGGGCTTTAGGGTCGAGACGGTATGAGCCGGGCGGCATGAACGAAGGTGAGGCGGAGCGCGCGTGATACGGGTAGTGGTGGTGGACGACGAGGCACTGGTCCGGTCGGGCTTCGAACTCATTCTGGGCGCGTCGGAGGACATTGAAGTTGTCGCGACCGCGAGCGGCGGCGAGGCCGTGGAGACCGTCCGCCGGGAGCGGCCCGACGTGGTCCTGCTGGACATCCGGATGCCGGACGTCGACGGGCTCACCATCCTGCGCGAGCTGCGGATGATGCCGGATCCGCCGTGGGTGGCGATGCTGACGACGTTCGACGCCGACGAGTACATCCTGACCGCGTTGCACTGCGGTGCGGCCGGTTTCCTGCTCAAGGACACCGAGCCGGAGCAGCTTGCCCACCTGGTGCGCACCCTGGCCGCGGGCGGTGTGGTGCTCTCCCCCAAGGCGTCGCGGACACTGCTGCACAGTCACCCCGGCACCGAGGCGGCTGTCGACGAGGAGGCGGCTCGCGTCCGGCTGCTCACCCCCCGCGAGCGTGACGTCCTGGTCCTGGTGTCGGAGGGGTTATCGAACGCCGACATCGGGGCGCGTATCCACCTGGGCGCCGGCACGGTCAAAGACCATGTCAGCGCGATCCTCACGAAACTGCGGGTGACGAGCCGGGTACAGGCCGCACTGCTGGCACAGCGGGCCGGGCTGCTCGACGAACGCAAGCAGTCACAGGCCGGCTGATGAGCCGCGCAGGCGCCCTGTGGGGGCGCGTGCCCGCGCCGGTCGTCGACCTCGCCCTGGTGGCGGTGGCGGCCCTGGACGTGTGGGTGAACACCTGGGAGGAAACCCGCCTCGGCGTCGCGTTCGCCGTGCTCGGCTGCGGCGCGCTGGTCTTCCGGCGCAGATTCCCGTTCGCCGTCTTCCTGCTCACCCTGCCGATCATGGTCACGACCGAGGTGGCCGTCGCTCCGCTCGTGGCGCTGTTCACCGTGGCCGAACGCTCCCGCAACCGCCGCTTTCTCGCGGTATGCGTCGCCTTGACCGCCATCGCGGGCAGCATTCCGTGGCCTCCCTCCGACCTCTCCGAAGTCGGCCAGACCTTTACGCTGCTCTTCTTCGTCTACAACCTGGCGATCGCCGTCGCCCCGGTCCTGTTCGGTCAGCTCGTCCAGGCGCGACGGGACCTGGCCCGGCGCCTGGAGGAGATCGAGGAGGCAAGGGAACACGAACGTGTCCTGCACGCTCAGGCCGCGGTCGCCAGGGAACGTGCCCAACTGTCTCGGGAGATGCACGACGTGGTTTCCCACCAGGTGAGCCTGATCGCGGTGCAGGCCGGAGCCCTGCAGGTCGCTACCAAGGACCCGGAGGCCCGGCAGGCTGCCCGTACCATCCGCTCGTTGAGCGTTGCCACGCTCAACGAACTGCGCACCATGGTCACGTTGCTGCGCGCCTCCGGCGGCCACACCACCGAGCTGACTCCTCAGCCCACCCTGGCCGACCTGCGCAAACTGGTGGAATCAAGCGGCACTCACGCGGAGCTGACGGGTGAGCTGTCGCCCACCGTGGGCACACCCGCGCAACGGGCCATCTACCGCACGGTCCAGGAGGCGCTGACCAACGTCCGCAAGCACGCCCCCGGCGCCACCGCTTGCGTCGAGCTGTGGCAGGAAGGCGACGACGTGGGAGTGACCGTCACCAACACCCCGCCCACGCGTCCCTCCCTCTCCCTCCCCGGTTCGCAGCAGGGCTTGGTCGGTCTGCGGGAACGGGCCGAGATCCTGCACGGCACCCTGGATGCGGGCCCGACCACGGAGGGCAGCTACCGGGTGCGGCTGCGGATTCCCCTCAGCGCGGACTGACCGACCCCTCATGCTGTTCCGTCGGCTTGCGGCTCACGAGACCCACTCGTGGTCCGCGTCCGGCAAGGAGAGGGGGCTGGCGCCCGTGCTCCGCCCGGCCTGCACGCTCGTCCAGCTCCCCGTCCTGACCGTGTCCGGTGCCGCGTCAGGACAGCGAAGATCCCGACACCAGGCTGACGGCCCTGGTTTCCCGCCTCGCCCACGGGCGGACGACGGGAGCTTGACGAGGCGTCCCAGGCGGCCGTACCAGTGTGGATCTCGCCCGCGGGCTCACCGACGCCTGTGGCCTCCGTCAGCGGCCTGACGGAGACCGAACAGGGCCGATATGCGACTCAGCGACATCGGCCACGCCCTCCTCACCGGCAGCTGTGACAAGTCGCCGCGTCACTTCAGCAGGGTGCTGACCAAGGCGACGGCCACCCCTAGGAGCGCGTCGGTACAGCCGATCCTGACGGCTTGTCCCCACGTGCGGCCCGCGGCCCGGGAGGCGAGCAGGCCCCAGCACAGCAGCAGGACGGTGTTGATTCCGAAGGCGACGTACTCGATGCCCTGGGAACGCCACCAGCCAAGGCCCGACCCACACAGCAGCAGTGTGGTGGGCAACGCCGCCACTACCAGCGGCCATTCGGCGAGCACGGCACGCATCACACCCCGTACGCCGGGATGGCCCTGCGCGTCGCGGTGTGCGATCTGGTGGGCATAACCATGAGCCAGGGCCGAGGCGAGGGCGGTGAACAGGACCCACTGAGCGTCATCCATGCGCGCCGCCCGAGTCGCCTCGCCGAACTGCGTCAGCGCGGCAACGGCCGAACTCGACACCAGGAGCCCGTACACGCCGCCGAACAGCGCAGTCGGCTGGGCCAGCCAGTCCCACACCACACGTCTGCAACGGATGGCGGACTCGGTGCGCATAAGGGGCCTTTCGCGGTCTTGGTTTCCGTGAGTGTCGGTGCGTGGGGTTGTCCGGTCGGGAGTGGGGCAGTGGACGATCGGACAACCCTGCGTGTGATGGGTCATCACGCGGGGGCCAGGAGCTGGGTGGCCGCCAGCTGCGCGTACAGCCAGTCCTGGGCCACCAGTTCCTCATGGGTGCCCACCGAACGGACCCGGCCGGCGTCCATGACGACGATCCGGTCGGCACCTGTCACCGTCGACAGGCGGTGGGCCACCACCAGCACGGTGGTCTCGCGGGCCACCTCCGTGATGACGTCCCGCAACGCCAGCTCGTTGACCGCGTCGAGCTGCGAGGTCGCCTCGTCCAGGAGCAGCAGCCGGGGCTTGCGGAGCAGGGCGCGGGCGATGGCGATGCGCTGCCGTTCGCCGCCCGACAGCTTCGAACCGCGGTATCCGACCGGGGTGTCCAGGCCGTGGGGCAGGCGCTCGACGAGGGTGTCGAGCTTCGTCCGAGCCAGGACGTCGCGGATGTCGTCGTCCGTCGCATTGGGCGCGGCGAAGACCAGGTTCTCCCTCAGCGTGCCGGCCAGCACCGGAGCGTCCTGCTCGACATAGCCGATGGCGGAGCGCAGTTGAGGCAGTGACCAGTCCCGTACGTCCTTGCCGTCGACCAGAACTCGGCCGCCGATGGCCTCGTAGAACCGCTCGATGAGCGCGAACACCGTCGACTTGCCCGCGCCCGAGGGGCCCACGAAGGCGGTCATCCCGGTGCGTGGTACCTCGAAGCTCACCTGCTGGTGGGTGTACGGCAGGCCCGGACGGTAGCGGAAGGACACATCCTCGAAGCGGACCGACGCCGGACCCGACACCGCTGTCCCCTGCCTGGGCAGGGCGCCCTCCTGCCGGGCGGTCGGCTCCGTCGACAGGCGTTCCACCTGCGCGATCCGGGAGATCGCGGCCGCCCCCTCCTGATAGGAGGACACGGCGTCAACCAGCTTGGACACTGGCTCGATCAGATAGAAGAGGTACAGCAGGAAGGCGATGAGGGTGGACACGGGGATCTCCCCGGACGCCACCCGCGCCCCGCCGACCGCGAGCACGGCGAGGAAGGCCAGCTGTACGGCGAGTTCGTCGGCCGAGCCCGCCACGGACTCCCACTTCGCGCTCTTCACGCCGTGCCGCCACGCCCGCCGCGCCGCCGCCTCCACCCGGGCCGTCTCCCGCTCCTCGGCACCGGACGCCTTCACGGTGCGAAGCGCCCCGAGAGCCCGCTCCAGCGCGACGGAGATCTCCCCGACCGCCTGCTGGGACCGCTCGGTGGCGCGGGCGATCCTCGGCATCACCAGGGCGACGGCCCCGCCGACCAGCACGACCACACCGAGCGTCACGCCCAGCAGTACGACATCCAGGAACGCCATCATCACGATCGCCGCCACGAAGGCCACCACACCCGTGGCCGCGGACACGACCGCCTGCGTACTGACCGCCCGCAACAGCGTCGTGTCCGAGGTGACCCGGGACATCAGATCACCCGGCGGGATCCGCTCCCACTCCGCGATCCGCAGCCGCAGCAACCGCCCCACCAGGGTGCGCCGCGCGGCCAGCACCACCGACTCCGCCGTCCGCTCCAGCACATACGCGCCGAACGCCTCGACCGCCGTGCCCAGCAGCACCAGCGCGGTGAGCACGATCAGGATCCCGGCAATTGTCTCACCTGTCGCGAGCCGATCCACGAGTGCCTTGGTGGCCAGCGGCTGCAGCAGTCCCCCCGCGGCCCCGACCAGGGCGCACAGCAGGCCGAGGGCGACGGCCCACCGGTGCGGCCGGACATAGGCGCACAGTGCCTTGACCGTCTCTCGGTCGGACAGGGAAGTTTCATCCGTCGTCGGGGCGGATGCGGTGTTCACGAAGTTCCTTTCTTCTGCAGTCTGCCAGGCACCGCATCAGCGGTCCGGCGCACCAGTGCGTACATGATCAGGTGTCGGGTCAGTGGCCGAGTCCGGCTGTACTCGTGGCGAGGGTGTGCACCAACGCTTCGGTTACCTCAGGACGGACGACGAACAGGACGAAGGCGCCCGCCGCCAGCGTCAGACCGAGGAATTCCAGAAACTCGCCGCTGCCGGGGACGGCGTCACGGCCCGGTACGTCGGCCGATGATCCGAGGAAGCCCTCGCGCTCGTTGTGTCGCGCACGGTGTGTCATGCCTCCAGCCTGGAAGCCCGTCCGCCCCACGCCCACCCGGCAACTGTCGGGTCCACCCCCGCCGAGTGGCTGAAGAAGACCGCCGTCCGGTCGCACCGGACCGGCCGGGGACGAGACTCCGCCGGTCGGCAGGGCGGTACCCGCCGATCGGCGGGGGCGGTACCGAAGACTGCCGGATGGTCCACCCCCTGACGTCCACACGAGATTCTCCGTATGACACAGACGCAGCCGCCGCAGGAGACACCGGCTCTGCAGGAGAAGTCGCCTCCGCAGCCCCGAACCCCGCCCGAGTCCGCCGTGCCGGCCTCGCCCCGTCCCTCGATGGGACGCCTCGTCGGGGTGGATCTGGCCCGCGCACTGGCGGTGTTCGGCATGTACGTCGTGCACATCGGCCCCCCGCTGTCGGCCACGGACGGCGTCGCCAGCTGGATCCGGTACCTGTCGGACGGTCACTCATCGGTCCTGTTCGCCACTCTCGCCGGGTTCTCCCTGATGCTGATCGCCGGCCGCAGAGAGCCGAAGACCGGCCTGGCCGGCCGGCAGGCGAAAGCCCGCATCGCGATCCGCGCCGTGATCCTGCTGGCGCTGGGCACCGCGATGGCAATGGTTTACGGGGGAGTGATCATCCTCAACTTCTACGGCGTCTTCTTCCTCCTCGCCCTGCCCCTGGTGCGACTGCGCGCCAGGACACTCGCGATCACCGCGTCCGTCCTCGCCCTCGTCACACCGCAGCTGGCCTTCGCCCTCAACTCGCTGCTGACCGAATCGGTCCAGCAGAGCATCAACGCCTACGACCCGCTCCACCGCCTCAGCGACGTGGGAGTGCTCGATCTGCTGCTCACCGGCTTCTACCCGGCGCTCACGTGGATGTCGTTCGTGATCGCGGGCATGGCGCTGGGCCGCCTCGACCTGTCCTCCGGCACTGTCCAGCGGCGCCTGGCCGCGCTCGGCGCCGCCCTCACCGCGACCGCGTATGGCATGTCCTTGCTACTGGCCGGCAAGGACGCGTTGCGGAGCCTCTCGGAAGACGGGCCGTCGTCCAGCGGCTCCGGGTCAATGCCCCTCGACAGCGGGTCGTTCCCCGATATGCCGGCGTCGATGCTCCTGACGGCCGGGCCGCACAGCGGCACCACGTTCGACATCATCGGCAGCGTCGGCGTCGCGATCCTCGTGATCGTGGGCGCAACGGTGGCGATGGACCGCCTGCCGCGACTGCGCCGCCTGGCGAAACCGGTCATCGCTGTGGGCACCATGTCCCTGACCGCCTACGTCGGCCACTTCATCGCACAGTCCGTGCTGCCCGGAGAGTCCGGCACCCAGTCATGGGTGCCGCTGCTCATGTACGTCCTCGGGGCGATCGTGTTCGCCGCGATCTGGCCCCGCTTCTTCCGGCGTGGACCCCTGGAGTACCTGCTCAACGCCGCCACCAAGCCGGCGAAGTACATCCGATGAGACCAGGCCGGGGTGGGACGCCTCCACGTCCCACCCCGGCCTGGACCGCTCAAGGATCCAGCAAACGCATAATCCTTGCAGGCTTCCACCCGTAAGCCTGGCTCGTCGCCGAAAGGTGCACCGAGGGCCGCCAGTTCGTGTGCAGCCTGGCTCCGCCCACCACCCGAACCAGCGATAGCACCACTCCTGTTGCGCTGTGTATGTTGACTGCGCTCCGCCAGGCGATCGCTCGGAGTGGTACCACAGCTCGCCTTCAGATCATGGCCGAGTGATCGCTAAATGGTCCCAGGACTGACTGACAATCGGTCCCATTTCTCACTGTCCAAGCCACGGAACCTTCTGCCGGCTCTATCAGGTGCCTCCCGGGCAGCTGGGGCTACCTGACTCCGACGCCACATCGGTGTGTGGCGGCCGTGTCTGCCGACGAGCGATGGTTACAGTGAGTGAAAGATCCGATTCAGAGGGAGATCCTATGCGGCGACGCGCACTGCTGGCCGCGGTAGGGCTGAGCATCCCCGTCCACGTACTCCAGCGGTTCGACGACATGCTCGCCGTGACGCCGGAGCCGGGAACTCCTGCCGGACCGGAGGAGCTCAGGCGTCGGCTCCAGCTGGCGCGGCAACAGTACGACACCAGCGCGCTGACCGTGCTGGTGTCGCAACTGCCCGGCCTGCTCACGTCGGCACGCGACATGGCCGAACGTTCCAAGACGCCGGACGCATGGGCGCTGCTATCGGGCTGCTACGACCTGGCGACGGACACCATAAACAAGGTCGGCCACAAGCCGACGGCCAGGATCACCGCGGACCGGGCCGTTCTGTACGCGGACCGCTCCGAGGATCCGGTAGCGATGGGCGCCAGCGCGCGGGCGCTCGGCATGGTGTTGCGCACGGAGGGACGCCACCAGGCCGCCACCACCGTCTTCCAGCGGGCGATAGACCGGCTGGCGGCTACGGGGTTGCGCACCCCGGCGCAGGCCAACACCTACATGCGGTTGATGTGCGCCAACGCGTACGCGGCTAGCTGGGCAGGTGACAGGGCGGGCGCGTTGGAGCAGGTAGGCGACGCGCACCGGGCGGCCGACCGGCTTGCACGGGTCGCGGGCCAGCCAGGCGCTGGCGCGCGTGCGTTCGTCCGCCTGTACGAGGTCGACATCCATTACGCCTTGGGGGATTCGGGCGCGGCGCTGCGCGTGGCCAGTGGCCTGCACCCGGGCATGTTCCCCACGCCGGAGCGGCGTGGACGGCTGCATACGGACATGGCGCGGGTCTGGTGGCAGGCGCGCCAGCCAGAGGAGACCGCCGCTGCGCTGCTGGCCGCACACGAGCAGGCGCCCGGCGAGGTCCGCGATCGGCCGTCGATCCGGAGGATCGCTGACGACCTCGCCGCTCACTATCCGCGCGTGCCGGGGGTACGCGAGCTCACGGCCGCCGTAGGCCGCCCGAGCACCGCCTGATCATCCGGTCGGGTCATTCTGCTGTCCTCCTGCGACGGTAGCCTTGCCGCGGCATTGCGGGCGCCCGGAGCGTCGTGCAGCCTGACCCGGTTCGAGGCCATGAGCGACGCCGAGTTGTGGGCGCTCATCGGCACCCTGTGGCAGGAGCAGGCGCTGCCGCTGGACGATCCGCTGGCCACCTTCTGGCCCGAGGTCGTCGGCCACCCTCTCGGCCACGTCACCCCCTGCATCTGCTCGCCCACACCGCGGAGCTGCCGCTCCGCGCCAACCTCAGGCCATCGTACGGCGCCGACCCGCGAGCCATCCGCGACGGTGTCCTGCACGGGCGTTGCAGCGCCAACCGGATCAGGCGGTGGAATACACCGACCGCTCCGCGATCATCCTCGGCTGGCTGGCCGAATATCTCACCGCCACGCCCCTGGACCAACTCGCCCAGAACAGAACCTGGCGGCCGCTCGGCATGTCACGAACGTGCTTTGCTGCTTAGGCTCGGCTGAGGCGAAGCTGATAGCTGATCCGCTGCCCTCCATCGCAACTTCACTGCGTCATTGATACTCGCCGCGGGACAGGGCGTCGCCGAGCTGCTTCCGGGAGCTGATCCCCAGCTTGTCGAAGATCTTGCGGAGGTGCCATTCGACCGTGCGCGGGCTCAGGAAGAGACGAGCCCCGATCTCCGGGTTGGAGAGGCCGTCCCGTACGAGCAGGGCGATCTGCTCCTCCTGCGCCGTCAACTCGTCACTCGTCGAGGCCCCGTTCTTGCGCTTGCGGACGGTCTCGCCCGTGGCGAGCAGCTCGCGGCGGGCACGCTCGGCGAAGGCCTCCATCCCGATCGACAGGAACATCTCGTACGCGGTACGCAGGTGAGCCCGCGCCTCGGCCCGCTGACGGTCCCGGCGCAACCACTCGCCGTACAGCAGGTGAGCGCGCGCCAGTTCGGGGCGCAGGATCGTCCGGCCCAACCGCTCGATCGCCTCGCGGTAGAGGTCGTCCGCGGTGGCGTCGTCGCTCAGCAGCGCGCGGCAGCGAGCCAGGATTCCCTGTGCCCAGTCCGTGTCGCACGGTTCTGCCGCATCCGCCAGACCTTCGAGCGCCCCGCGGGCGGCCGTTGCGTCTCCGACGCGTGCCGCCGCCTCGACGAGCTCGGGCAGCGCCCATTGGGAGACCAGCGCGTTGGCGCTCCGGGTGGTGGCCTGGGCCGCCGGCAGCGCGAGCCCATGGCGGGCGAGACCGTTGTACAGGACCGCGGCCGCCCAGTGGGCGGACGCGACGCCATTCAGCTGACCACTGGCGCCGGCCTCCTCGACCGTGGCGGCGATCACCGCCGAGGCCTCGGTCTCTTTACCCTGCATCGCCGTCAGCAGGAGCTGGGTGTGCTGCGTCATGGGCACGCCGGTCGCATCGGCGACGGCTTCGGCTTGGGCGACGACCGCGGCGCCCGCGGCGAAATCGCCGCTCAACACCTTCGGTATCCCCAAGCCATGGAGGTAGATGGGGAGCTCGGACAGGGCGCCGGTCGTGCGCAACTCCTCGATCACCCTGACCGGCCACTCGGCCATGATCCGGTCCTCCCAGATGAGCGCGGTCAAGCCACCGCCCGCCCAGCTCCATTTCAGGACGTCCTGCAGGGGAGCGTTGGTGAGCGCGGCCACCGCCCTTCGCAACGTGGGTAGCGCGGCACTGCGGCCGTCGGTGATGAGCAGCGCGTTGCCCTCGAGCACGAGATCGAGGGGGCGCGGATTCCCTTCGGGAGAGGGGAGTTTCCTTATCGCCCGCGAGATCGCCAGGAGGCTGTCCCGGTTCGCGGCCCCATAGGATGCGCTGGCCCAGGCGATGAGATAGGTCTCCCGCGCCAGATCCAAGTCGAAGGGCTCCAGCCGCTGCGCGGCCGTCAGCAACATCAGCGGCGCCTCGTTGTTGAAGCCGGCCGCGAACGTGATGTGACCGCGTACCAGGAGGGCTCGCACGCGTTGGAACTCGCTCTGGGCATCCCGGTCGGCGATGTCGGCGAATTGGCGCGCGGCTTCGATGTCGCCCGCCCGAAGGCTGGTGCCCGCAGCCGTCAAGGCACGTTCGGCGCGCCGCGAGGTGTCGATGGTCAGTGCCACGGATCGCTGCAGGAACGCCGCTGCGGCGGCCAGCCCGCCGCGTGCCTGCGCCCGGCCGGCAGACCGTTCCAGTTCGGCGGCGACGGTCTCATCGGGCGCGGCCGTCGCGGACGCGAGGTGCCAGGCACGGCGGTCCGGGTCCACCTGCGCGTCGGTGACCTCCGCCAACGCAAGATGGACTGCCCGGCGGTCCCTCTCCTTCGCCGACCGGTACACGGCCGACCGCACGAGCGGGTGACGGAAGATCACCCGTACGTCGAACTCCAGCAGCCCGTCCGTCCCGCTCGCCAGGACCGTCGCCGGCGTGACGCCGAGCCGTTCGGCGGCACGCCACACCAACGAAGGGTCGCCGACCGGCTCGGCGGCGGCGGCCAGCAGGAGTAGCCGGGTCTGCTCGGGCAGGCCTTCGATCCGGGCCAGGAAGCTCTGCTCGATCCGGCTCGGCAGCTTGCCGGCGTCCAGGAGGCCGGATCCGCCCGCCACCCGGGTCACGGCCAGCTCGCGCGGCAGCTCCAGCAAGGCAAGCGGGTTGCCCCTGGTCTCGGCCACGAACCGATCGCGGATGTCCTGATCGATCCGGACGTTCGTCGCCGAGCTCAGCAGGGCGTGTGCGTCTGCGGCCTTCAGCCCGGTGACCTCCAGCTCCGGTAGTCCGAGCAGGTCCTGATCCCGCCGGCGAGAGCCGAAGACGAGGGCGACCGACTCCGCCAGCAGCCGCCGGGCGACGAAGCCGAGGACCTGCGCCGAGGACCGGTCCATCCACTGCGCGTCGTCGACCACACAGAGCAGGGGACCCGCCTCCGAGGCGTCCGACAGCAGACTCAGCACCGCCAGGCCCACCAGGAAGCGTTCGGGCGGGGTTCCCCCTCGCATCCCGAACACCGTCTCGAGCGCATCGCGCTGCGGCGCGGGAAGGCTCTCCAGTCGATCCAGCAGCGGCGCACATAACTGATGCAATGTGGCGAAAGCCAATTCCATCTCGGACTCGACACCGACCGCACGCAGCACCCGCATGCCGGTCGCCGAGTTCTCCGCGTACTCCAGCAGTGCGGACTTTCCGACCCCCGGCGCGCCGTGCACCACGAGCACGCGACTCTCTCCCATGCGGACGGCCGCGATCATCTGATCGAGAAGAGCACACTCCGACTGCCGCCCGAGCAGCCCGACGCTCACACCGTGCCCGGCGCCCCGCTTACGTTGGTCCACGGTCCTCCGACTTTTGTCCCAATTGCACCACTCTGAATACACCGAAGATGCAGGCCGAGCCAAGTCTTCGGGCTCGGGGCGACGGCAGTTTGATCGAGGCTGGGCGTTCCGCCCGCCGCTTCGGTGGCGATGGCTGCGGGCGACCGTGGAGCTGGCCACACCTATGAAGGCGAGCGAGGTCGCATGGTCGATGAGGCCGAGCCCGGCGAACCCGGTCGTCAGGAGGACGCGGCAGGCCCGCCTGTCCTCCTCGGCGTCACCACGTGCCGGGCAGGTCGTAGGCCCCGTAGACGAACCCGTCGTGCTCCCCCCGGTGAGGGAAGCGTCGTGAACGGCGGTTCACCGTCCGGCGCGGCTGCGGTCTGGCCGGCCCTTCGCACCGCCGGGACCGGCTCGGCGACTGGCGCCTTGAGCAGGCAGCAAATTCGGGTAGGGGGCTTTCGTGAAGAACTCGTCAGGTCGGCCGCATCTCACGCTGGGGCTGGTGGTGCACCCGGACCGGCCCGTCCTGGACTCCGTACGGCTGATCACCCGGTACGCGCGGCGCGCCGGGGCCGTCGTCATCGCCCACGGGGGCGACGCCGAGCGGGTGGGGCCGGAGGTCGTCACCGTCGCTCCCGAGGAGTTCGCCGACCGGGTGGACGTCGTGATCAGCCTCGGCGGGGACGGCACCATGCTGGGCGCGATGCGCCTGGTCGTCGGCCGTGACGCGCCGGTGCTCGGTGTCAACCACGGCCACCTGGGCTTCCTCATCGAGGTCAGCCCGTCGGAGCTGGAGCAGGCCCTCGACCGCCTGGCCGAGGGACGCTACACGCTCGAGCCGCACAGCTGCCTGGAGGCGGGCGACTTCACCGCGTTCAACGACATCGTGCTCGCCTCCGCCGAGCCGCTGTCGAGCCTGACACTCGACCTCGAGGTCAACGGGCTGCGGCACGGCTACTACCGGGGGGACGCGGTGATCGCCTGCACGCCTACGGGCTCGACGGCCTACAACCGCTGATCTTCTCCGTGGACGGCACGCCCGCCCACCCGCTCCGACCCGGGGCCGACCTGTCCGTACGGCTGCGCACCGATGCCGTGGACGTCGTCCGGTTCGACGTCGGCACCCACCTGCAGCGCAACCGGGTCAAGCTCAGCCTGCTGGACCTGCCGCTCAGGCGGGACCAGCTCGTGGAGCTCATCCCCGAGCCGCTGCGCGAACAGGCCGAGCGCCTCCGCCAGTCTCGCCCGGCGGACTGGACCGGGTAGACGCCGGCGGCCGTCCATCAAGCCGGGACGGGGGGAGTCCACGACCTGGCGGCCGTGTGATGCGCAGGGTCAGTTCCGGCGGATGGGGAGGAGCACGGCGGACGGGTGCCGCGGGTCATGGAAGACCTGCTGGTCGGCGGTGCGAAGGGTGGCAGCGGTGGCCCGGGGTTCGCCGGTGCCGGGGTTGCGGTTGTAGCGGGGGAAGGCGCCGCTGGAGACCTGGACGCGGATGCGGTGGCCGCGCTTGAACCGGTACGCGGTCGGCCACAGGGTCACCGTGGCGGGGGTGATCTCGTCGGCGCGGGTGAGGCTGATCAGGCCGTCGCATACGTTGAACGAGCGGCCGCCGGTATCGACGTCGCACACCCGGACGAACACGTCGGCGTACGGCAGGCTGGAGCGGAAGAAGATCTCGGCGCTCACCTCGCCGATGACCTCGACGTCCTGTTCCAATACGGGCGTCGTGTAGGTGAGGACGTCGGGCCGGGCCTCAAGGGCGGCGTTGTCGACGCGGCCGGCCTTCTCGCCGAAAGCCATGCGGACGCCGCCGAGGGCGGGGGTGGGGTCGGCGGGGTCGTAGCGGTAGCCGTCCGGGGACGAGTCGGCGGGCGCTTCGGCGGAGAGGGCGCCGCCCGGCTGGAGGTGGAGGCGCTGGGGCTCGTATCCCGGCGGCGGCCAGGACGGGAAGTCGCGCCACTTCTCCTCGCCCATGACGAACAGGCGTACCGGGGCGCGCTCGGCCGGTTCCTCGCCCCGGGCCAGGGCCAGGCCGAAGCCGAGGGCCTCGGCGGCGGCCGTCTGCCCGACGCCCATGGAGATGTGGGCCCAGGGGCCGACGGTGAGGCGGACGAGAGAGCGGCCGGCGTCCTGAAGGGACCGGTGGTCACGGAGCTGGCCGGGCAGGAAGATGTCGTACCAGCCGCCGACGCTGCTCACCGGCACCTGGATGTCGGGGACCCGGTGGCGGTGGTCGAGGTCCTGCCAGAACGGGCTGTCGGCGTCGTGGGCGAGGATGTTCTGAATGTAGTCGGAGCGGTGGCCCACGGCGGCGGTGTCGGCCTGGTTCAGCGGCAGCGTGCGCAGGGCACGCTGGACCTTCTTCGCCCCCAGCAGTTGGCGCGGCATCGCGAACCGGCGTTCCTGGCCCGCGACCTGGACGCCCCAGACGAACGGGGTCTCCAGGGAGAAGCCGTCTCCACGGAGGAAGTCCAGGGTGAGCGCCGATTCGGACACTGCCGGGATCATGGCCTTGACCTGGGGCGGTACGGCGTCGGCGACCGCCCACTGGACGAAGCCGAGATAGCTGGAGCCGTACAGGATCAGCGACTCGCCGAACCAGGGCTGTTTGATCACCCAGGCCAGGGTGTCGAGGCCGTCCTCGCGCTCGCGGCGCAGCGGGTCGAAGGGGCCGTCGGAGCCGAAGGTGCCGCGGGTGCTCTGGATCAGCACCTGGAAACCGCGCTCGGCCAGCGGCCGGGCCATCGGGTCCGCGGTCAGGCCAGCCCTGCCGTACGGGGCGCGGATGAGCGCGGTGGGCAGGCCGCGCCGCCTGTCTTCGGGAACCAGCGGTCGGCCAGCAGCACGGCCCCGTCGCGCATCGGGACGGGCAGGTCGCGTTCGACGGTCAGATCCCTGGTGAGGGGCGGGGGCAGGCGCAGCACGCGCTGGACGAGGTGGCTGTTCAGGTTCATCGGGGGCCGTCTCCTGATCTGCGGGCGAGGGCTGACGAGAGGCGCAGCAGGCGGTCGGCCACTTCCTCAGGATCGAGGGGGTCGTCGGCGTCGATCAGCCAGTCGTTGACGATCGTGCCGGTCCCGCCGGTGATCAGAGCTGCCAGGTCCCGTGCCGTGGTCTCGCCGAGGTCGCCGAACACCTCCCGCAGACCTGTCGTGGTGACGAGCGAGCCGAACAGCTTGTTCAGGGCCCGGGTCATGGGGAAGGCGCAGGATCCGGTGAGCATCGCGCGGTAGAAGGGCCGGTGCCGGGCGAAGTGCCGGGCCATCGCCAGCACGCGCGCGTGATGTGGCGCGCCGCCGTCGGCCACCTCGGGCATGAGCTCCCGTTCGACCAGGTCGGCCGCGGCCGCCACGAGCAGCGCGTCACGGTCCCCGAACTGCAGGTACACCAGCTGGCGGCTGACGTTCGCGGCGTCGGCGAGGTCGCCGACGGGCAGGGCGGTGGTGCCGCGCTCGGAGACCAGGCGTACGGCCGCGGCCATGAGCGCGGCGCGGGAACGCTGCACGCGGCGGTCTTGTCGATCCTGCATGTTCTCAACCCTAGACATGTGTTAAAAAATAGACAACTGTTAAATCAGTCGATTTAGCGCTGCAAGGAGCCGCCATGTCCGCAGTCGAGTCCCGCGAGCCCGAGGTCCGTACCGCCGCCGGCGTGGTGCGCGGCCGTACGGAGGGCGGCCTGGCCGTCTTCCGTGGCATTCCGTACGCCGAACCGCCGATCGGTGCGGCCCGCTTCCAGGCGCCCCGGCGCGTGCGCGGCTGGGACGGCGTACGGGAGGCGTACGCCTTCGGTCCACCGACGCCGCAGGACGCGAGCATCGCCGGCCGCAGCGGCGGCGATCTTTTCCTGGGCACGGGCGACGAGTGGCTGACGGTCAACGTCTGGACCCCGGAGCCGGACCCGGCCGCCCGCCGCCCGGTGCTGGTGTGGATCCACGGCGGCGCCTACAAGCACGGCTTCTCCGGGAGTCCTGGCTACGACGCCCAGCACATCGCCCGCGACGGCGACGTGGTGTTCGTGTCGCTGAACTACCGCCTCGGCGTCGAGGGCTTCGCCCGCATCGACGGCGCGCCCGCCAACCGGGGCCTGCTCGACCAGGTCGCCGCCCTGGAGTGGGTGCGGGAGAACATCACGGCATTCGGTGGCGACCCCGGCCAGGTGACCGTCCTCGGTGATTCGGCCGGTGCGGGGTCGGTCGCCGCGCTGATGGTCATGCCGAGCGCGGCGGGGCTGTTCCGGCGGGCCGTCGGGCAGAGCCTGCCGGGCACGTTCTTCTCCGACGCCCTGGCCAGGGACGTCGCGACGGCCATCGCGGCCGAGGCGGGCCTGCGTCCGACGGCCGGGGATCTGTCCGGCGTGGATCCGCGGCAACTGCCCAAAGTGGGGCACGCCCTGGAGTCGAAGATGCGGCAGTACGAGGACCGCTGGGGCCCGTTCGCGCACACGCTCACTCCCTTCTCTCCTGTCGTCGACGGCGAGGTGCTGCCGGCCGCGCCCTGGCAGGCACTGGCGAGCGGCGCGGGACGGGACGTGGAGCTGATCATCGGCCACAACCGCGACGAGTACCGCACGTTCCTCCTCTTCTCCGGACAACTCGGCAAGGTCACCGAGGAGCAGGCGGCGGAGGCGCTGCGCCTCTTCGGCCCCGGCGACGATGGCGAGCGGGCCTACCGCGCGGCGTTCCCGGACGCGTCCGCCGAGGAGCTGTGCGAACGCGTGCAGAGCGACTGGCTGTTCCGCATGCCGACGCTGCACCTGGCCGAGGCGCAGGCCGCCGGCGGCGGACGGGCGTACCTGTACGAGCTGACCTGGCAGTCCCCGGGCATGGGCGGGGTGCTGCGCGCCTGCCATGGCCTGGACGGCCCGCTGCTGTTCGGCACCTACGACGCCCATCTCGGCCCGGCGACCATCGGCCCCGAGCCTACTGCCGAGGCCCGCGACCTGACGTCCCAGATCCGCACGGCCTGGACGTCCTTCGCGACCTCGGGCGACCCGGGCTGGCCCGCGTACGACTCCCGGCAGCGTATGACCCGGATCTTCGACACGCCGCCTGCGGTGACGGCGTATCCCGAGGGGACCTCGCGCCGCCTGTGGCAGGACCACGTCTTCGAGGCGCTTCCCCTGCTGGACGCCTGAGTGGACGCGGATACGCCGCTCAGTAGGCGTCGGGTTCATCCCGGAACGGCGGGACGGATGCGCCGTCGCGACAGAGTTCTGACCCCGTGCCCGCCTCTTGACAGACGGGCACGGGATTGTCGTTGAACTGCGGCTACGAGCACTGGACAGTTCCGGATCGGGCGGCGATCGCATTCCCGATCTGGAGGTGTGCCCGCCTGATCACCGCCACCATTGCTGGTTCCAGGGACCGCAGTCCCACAGCTGAACGATCCCGCCGTTGCCGCCGGTGTTCGTGTCCGCGTCCAGGCACCGCTGGAAACGCACGTTGTACACGGAGCCATCCTCGCGGAGCACCCACTGCTGCTGGTTCCAGGGGCCGCAGTCCCACAGCTGGACCTTGCCGCCGTTGCCGCCGGTGTTGGTGTCGGCGTCCAGGCATCGCTGGAAGCGCATGTTGTAGATGGAGCCGTCCGCCCGCACCTCCCAGTCCTGCTGGTTCCAGGGGCCGCAGTCCCACAGCTGAACCTTGCCGCCGTTGCCGCCGGTGTTGGTGTCCGCGTCCAGGCACCGCTGGAAACGCACGTTGTGGAAGTGCCGCACGGCCAGCGTCGCCTTGGCAGCAGCGGTCTTCGCGGGCTGTGCCGACGCCGCACCGGCACCGGCAAGGAGCAGCGCCGGCGTTGTGAGGAGCAGCGCCAGCATTGTACTGGACACACGATTCGCCTGTTTCATGCCATTTCCCCTTTGGACGGACTGGTGGAAGTCGAATGACGCAATCCAAATAGTGGTCCGAGCGAATCTCTCCACCAATCCCGATTATTAGGGGGGTCCGTCACGGCTCGATCGCCGTTATCCTTCTGGCAGTCGCGATCGCCACCGACCTTCGGCTTCCGGTCGGGGCCGCCATTCGACTGGTGTCGACGCGCCCGCCGGCCGCACCCCACTATCCGGGCGCGCACACGGACAAAACCGGCCCAAGCCGCTAAACGGCCCTCGCCCGGGGGCAATCAGTATTTGGCACGGATGCGGGCGCTCTTCAAGGATCTGGCCCTGCTGCTTATCACGGTGGCCCCGTCAAAGCTCTTTAAACATTATGTTCACAACATGCAGTTGACAACGACACGTGTGCTGCGCCATGGTGAGCTCCATGCCCACGAATGCCGATCACCGCCCCGATCCCTTCACTCCGCCGCATCCGGAGCAGGCGCGCGCGCAACGCGTGCACGCGTCCCTGTTCCGGATCGCCGAGCGGCACGCGGCCACCGACGAGCAGCGCCGCAGGCAGGCCCATGCGTCGGCCGTCGGCCCGCACGAAGCCGTCAGGCTCGTGGCGTTCCTGCTCAGCGGAGCCGCACGGCTCGATGACGGCGAGCCGGAGGTCGATCAGGCGGACATCACCGCGGCGTTGAGCCTGCTCCCGCTGGTGCGCGGGGAGCTGGACGCGCTGGAGGTCGGCCTGCTGGAGATGGCGCGGGGTCGCGGCATGACCTGGCAGGAGATCGCGTTCGGACTCGGGCTCGGCACCGCACAGGCCGCCAGGCAACGCCACGAACGCCTCGCCGACCGCGCCGAAGGCCTGGAGTAGCACGGGCCTCCAGCCTCATCGTCCGTGCTCGCCGAGGCCGAGGCATGGGCCGCCCCGCCCCACGCCGCCGGGTGGCCGAGTACGAGCGGCCCCGAGACCTGAGCGGGGATGGCGCCTATCGCAAGAACGCCGCGGTGGTGGCCACGAACTGGCTGGCGTCGTCGAGCCAGGGAAAGTGTCCGGCTCGGGCCTGAACGACCAGTTCGGTGTCGGGAAACAGCCTGGTGAGCTCGGTCACCGCGGCAGGAGGGGAGTTCAGGTCGACCTCACCGGCGAGCAGCAGCACCGGCGACGTGAAGCGGGTGAGCGCGGCGCGGGTGGCGTCCGGGTCGAAAGCACCTTCGGCGCCGAAGGCGGCCGCGGCCTCGCGGTTCCTCTGCTCGTCTTCGGCGGCCTTGTGAGCCTGAGCCGTCTCGTCCCAGCGGCCGTACCAGAACGGGGCAATGGCCTGGAAAGCGTCATCGGCGGCCTGGCCGGCCATGATCGCCTCCAGGGCCGCGAACGCTGCCGAGAACCATGGCTCGTTCTTGCGCAGCTGGGCGGTCTCTCGCCGGACGTCTTCGCTGATCGTGATGCCGACGGCCATGACGCTCGGGGTGATCAGAGCGAGCTTGCTGACGCGTTCTGGATGGCGGGCCGCATACAACGTGGCAAGATTCGTACCCCCCGAATGGGCGAGCAGGTCCATCCGGTCGAGTCCAAGGTGCTCGCGCAGTGCTTCTATGTCAGCGACAAGCCGGTCACAGCGGTACGAGGCGGCATCCTTCGGCACGGCGGACTGGCCGGTGCCCCGCAGGTCCAGCATGATCAGTTGCAGGTGCGCGGACAGGCCTCCGAGGTCGCCGAGGTAGGCGGAAGCCTGCATCGGCCCGCCGGGCAGGCAGACCACGGGGTGGCCGTCGCCGAATACGTGGTAGGTGAGCTTGGTGCCGTCGTACGAGGTGAAGAAATCCATGCCCGGGAGTCTGCGGGGCAGCGGTGCACCTCGGCTATCGTTTAGCCACAGCTACATGATGAGGGCGGATGGCGGTCGAAATCAGGCTCACCGCGGCTTCGGTTGCCAAGGTGCGATTCGCTGTCTCACCGCTGGGCGAGACGGTGCTGGCGCTGCGGATCCTGCTGGGCGCGGGCGGGCATGCGGTCCACCGGCCCTGGGTGCGCCGATCGCGCCCGCTGCTGGCGGGCGAACGTGAGCTGCCGCTGCTGCGAGCGCTGATCGCCGGAGGGCTGCCGTCGTTCCTGTTTCCGGTGCCACGGCAGCGGCTGCCTTCGATGGCGGCGGAGCTGGACCTGCTACGGGCTACGGAAGAGGACTTCTTCCGGCAGGAGTACGGCGCGGTCCTTGGCATGCCCGCCGAGGATGTTCCCGAGCCGGCGACGGTACTGCCACGGCTTGCGGAGGCGCTGCGCCGCTGCCACGAGCTGCTGATCGCTCCGCATTGGGGCCGGATGCGCGCGGTGCTGGAGGCCGACATCGGCCGACGGGCGCTGACTCTGGTGGACGGCGGGGCGCAGGCATTGTTCGCCGAGTTGCACCGGGATATCGCCTGGGACGGCGGCCAGCTGGTGGTGCACGGCCGGCGCATCCCGCACTCCGTCTACCCGGTGGACGCCGGCGGGCATGGCCTCGTCCTGCTGCCCAGCGTCTTCAACTGGCCGAACGTGGGCGTCGACAAGTCCCCGGTCACCGCCGCGTCGATCCGCTATCCAGCAATGGGCGTCGGCCTGCTCTGGGAGCCGCCCCCGCCGGCGCTGACGGGCCTGGCCCCGGTGCTGGGCCACACGAGGACGCAGCTCCTCGCCGCCTTGGCCGAACCTCTGACGACTACGGCCCTGGCCAGCCGCCTGGGCATGACCCCGAGCGCGATTTCGCAACACCTGGGTGCGCTGCGCGGGGCGGGTCTGGTGTCGACGCAACGCAAGGGTCGCACGGCACTCCACCTGCGCACGGAACGAGCAACCCACCTGTTGGGCACCGCAGCCCCGAAACGGTGACACAGCGGCCAGGTCTTCCTGGACCCGGACGACGCCCCTAACGCCCGGTCCCAGCACGTGCCCGGATGGCCGGGAAAGGGTTCCACTCACAGCACCTGTGCGGCGAGCTCCTGTCATCGGCGCAGTGGCGGCGGCTCAACTGGGTCCGTAAGCATGTGCAAGCTGACGTGCCTCGTACGGGGTCCGCGCCCGTACAGCACCGGGATCGCCGCTTCGACGATGGCGGCGCGGGTGCGGGCCGAGCCTTTGGCAATGGGCATGAGAGAGATGGTACCGATCGGTTCGATCGGCTGCTAACGTCGTGGATCGTACCGACCAGTTCGACTTTTGGAGCGTTCGATGGCAGATCCGCTTGTCGCCGACCCGCCGCGCGACCCTGACTTCCCGGCCACCACGCCCGCGCTGACCTTCGACAGCGGAGGCGCGAGCCTGCTGGGAGTGCTGCACGTGCCGGTTGGCCGGGGGCCACACCCCGTCGTGGTGCTCCTGCACGGATTCCCGGGGAACGAGCGCAACTTTGATCTCGCGCAGGTGCTGCGCCGTGCGGGCTACGCGTCATTGGTGTTCCACTATCGCGGCTCGTGGGGGGTCGGCGGTTCGTGGTCATGGGGCCACGTGCTCGAGGACGCGGCGGCGGTCGTGGCCGGGCTGCGCGACCGGGATGTCGCCGCCGCCCACCGGCTCGACCTGCGGCGGGTCGTGCTGATCGGCCACAGCCTCGGCGGCTTCGCCGCGCTGATGACCGCGGCTGCGGATCCGTCCATCGCCGCGGTCGCCTCGGTGGCCGGGTTCGACTTCGGTGCGGTGTCAGCGCTCTGCCGCGCCGAACCGAGCCACCGCGCAGCCTACGCCGAGGCGTTCGCCGGTGAGCTGGGCCCCCTTCAAGGCACCAGCGGGCAGGCGCTGGTCGCCGAGATGGAGGCGGCCGGTGAATCGTGGCGGCTCGCCGGGCTCGCGCCGCTGCTGGCGCACCGCCCGGTGCTCCTCATCGGCACCAGCCTCGACCCCGTCACCCCCTACGACCTGCATCACGAACCGGTCGTCGCGGCGTACCAGGCGCAGCCCGTCAAGCACCTCGAGCACCACGTCTTCCCCACCGACCATGCGCTGTCGGACCACCGCGTGGCACTGGCACGGACGATCCTGGGCTTCCTCGCGCGGCACGTATGAGGGCGGCGCGCGGTGGCAGGCGCTGCGGCCGGCGTTGGGCACCGCTTCGGCACCGGGACTCGCGCGGGTTGCGTACGGGCTGCTCATCCCTGCCATATGTGACGACGACGACCTGGGCTGGAGCCTGGCCGCAGCCGGAGTGATGAGCGCCGCCAACGGCTCGGCCACTTCCTCGGCGCGCTGGTGACGCCCGTCACCCAGCCCCGCACCGGACGACGGCCGCTCCGCCGTGCATGCCGAGACACGTTCCTTCCGCGTGCACCCTCCTGATCCGCACTGTCTGCATATGATCTACTACTCAAAGTAGCGATCTCGCTGTAGGTCGAGGAATCATGCGTCAGTCCCTCCGGCGTTCGGTGCCGGTTAGCCATGTGCTGACGTTTGCTGGGGGTAGACCGGCACTTGGCATGGCCAGGTGCCGGCCTACCGGTGTGATGGAGAGGCGGGACGACAAAGGACCCGCTGACGAGCGGTCCCGACGACATCGGGGCGCTCGCGACGTACCTGGTCGGGCGGTGGCTGACTTCGCCGTGCTCTTGTGGCCGAGGCGTGGCCGCGCCTGACAACCGGGTGCCGGCCGAGACCAGGACGACCCTGAGCACCGCCCGCGAGTAGCTCGACGCGCTGCGCGCGGAACACGACACCGACTGCCGGCGCCACGAGGAGACGAGCATTCAGCTGCAGCGGCAGCTGAGCCAGGCACAACAGGTCAAGGCCGACGCCTGCACCGCGGCGAGCGCCCCCGGGATCGTTGACCCGTCAGCCGGCCCTTTGGGTCTGCCTCTCCACTGCAGCGCGGAGCGCCGCACCGAACTCGTCTGGTGCTTCCAGCCATGGATGGTGTCCCGCGTTCGGGATGATGATGGCCTCGCAGTTGAGACGTGATCCGAGACGTCGCAGGGCATCAGCAGGGCGGCTATCGCCGCCCCCACCGATGATCACCGCGCCGGGCGGCAGGTGCTCGCGAAGTTCGTCCACGTGTGATTCGAGCGGGTCCGCTTTCTTCGCCGCGTTGATCTGGCTGTTCATCACGTAGTTGATGGGCCGCAGCGTACGGGCTGCTGCCAGCGCCCAATCCCATGCCCGAGCTCGGTCGGCGTGGTCGGTAAGCCACGACAGCGTGAGGTACTCGATCTCCTCGGCGTCTGTGCGCGATTCGATCGCGTCGAGTTCATCGAGCCTCGCCTGCTGCTCGTCAGTACGTCGTGCTCGCTGTGCTGCTTGGTCGGCTTCCCGCCATGGATCCAGGAAGGGCCCGGCGATCTGAATCATTCCGGCCACGCGCTTGGGATGGGCCAGCAGGAAATAGCTGGCCATATTGGTTCCGAACGAATGCCCCAACAGAACAACCTGGTCGTGTCGCCACGCATCGAGCAACAACGCCAAGTCGTGAACGTGGCGGGCTATCGTGTGCTCTCCCTCCCAAGGGGATCCGCCGGTGCCGCGCTGGTCATAGCGGTGAATCAGGCACAGGTCGTCAATGATGTCGGCGACCGGGGCGAGATAGTCGGGGACTCCTGGACCGCCGTGCACCATGACCACGGGAAATCTCCGCGGCATCACCGAGCCCGCGGTCCAGGTACGTAGTTGTGCGCCGTCATCCAACTCGATCATGGTTGCGGTCATGGCGTGAGTGTAATGCGGTCGGGGTCCGATAAGACGATCCCTCAACGGACACTCGCCGGGACCGGGTTGCGGCCGGCGGGACCATGGTTCGCGACCGCGATGCTCCTCAACGGGGCAAGTGAGAATGAGCGTCATGACGATCTCTCTCGAGCCGCGCTCTTCAGTCGAGATCCGCTCCTACCTCAAAGCCCGGCTCAACGAGGCGCCTCACCGGCCTGGCATGTTCGGCGGTGAGATGTTTCTGCGTCGCCTGTTCGATCACTTGGCCTGCGCAGAACACCGGGAGGAGGGCTGGGCAGGAGCGTCTGGATTGTCTGTGTTTACGTGATTATTTCCGGCAAATCAGGCGGGCGCGGCCGTGGCGGGCCGTCCCCGTACTCTCCGCGGGCAAGTACGGGGGTGGCTGCGACGCGGTGGAAGCCGGTCCTGTGTTGAGAATCGCGTACAAGCCCTGTACGGCCTGCCGGTGGGCGCGTCGCCTGGGGCGCTTGGCCCGCCGGACGCTAATGGCCCGCCCCGGGCATGCCGGGACAGGGCGGGCACCGTGCGCCGGTCGGGCACACGGCTGGAGGTCATCGCATCGTCTGACAGACTGTTCACCGGGTTGCGCGTGCGGCGGGCGCGGGCCACGTTGCCCTCCACGACCTTGCCGATGCAGCGTTCGACCAGGTTGCGCTGCTTGTAGGCCAGGCGGGCGTCGAGGTCCGGCGCTGACTCTGCGCTGGCTCCGATGACTTCAGCGTCGATCTCGGCGCTCGACCCGGTGCTGACACGGGCACGCCGGACGACACCTACGCCGGCGTCTCGGCGCGCTGACCTCACCCCCAGGAAGCAATCCGCCATGCTCGCGCCCCCTAAGGAACGAGCAGGTTGATAACGACACCGATGGGGATCGACACAACGGCGCCCAGCATGAAGAACACCCACTGATCGCGGCGCTGCCGGGCGATATCGGCTCGGGTCTCACCGAGGATGAGCCGGCGGACCGCTTCGGCTTCTTCCCGGTTCATGCCGATGAGGTGCTGCTGGTGTTCGGCTTCGGCGACAAGCTGCCGTCGTGCGGCTTCCTGCGCGGTGAGATCCCGCTGGAGCTCATCCATCAAGGTGGCCGCTTCGGTGAACGCCTTGTTGACGGCCTCGATGCGTGTTCGGAGGCGCTCGTGCGGATCAACAAGGGACTGTTCTTTCGCCTTCTGGCGAATCCATGTGCTGCGCGCCTGAGTCACGAGCAAGACGACGGCCATGATCCCTACCCAGATCCACCCTTCGTCGGAGAAGTACCGGGAAAACAGCGCGACGAGGACGGCGGTGCCCATGGCGACGCCGACATATGCGGCGATCTTGTAGATGGAGGTGTCGCTGAACTCGCGGATGAAGTCACGGATCCGTTGATTCATCCGCCTATTGCATCGCGGCGCCCGCCCCGCTAGACACTCCGTGATCAGATCGCGACATGCCCCCGGCACGACTGAACCAACCACCCGCGTTATCGTGCCGGGCCATGGTTGCCGCACGCATCAACCGGAGCCTCACCGGGAAGCTCGCCGCCCTGGTTGCCCGCCACGTCGACCAGCTGGCCGACGACGTCAGAGCGTGCAGATAGGTCGGTGACTGCATGACCGCCTTTCGGAGGAGGTGGCATCCCGCGGGACGCCCCGCACTGCGTGCCGGACCGCGTCCGGGCAGATTACATCTTGATCATCTGGGCTCGCCGCAGCAAGGACAAGCCTCACCCAGGCCGGTGAGCCGACCTTGGTGCGGACTGGGTCGATCAGGCGGGTGGAGCGGCCGGCTGGACGGTTCATGCCGTCGACCAGCCCTGCCCGGCGCAAGATCTGGGTCACCCGCTACATGCGCCGCGGACACGGTGGTGAGTTCAGCGCCCGCGACGCGAAGTCGGCTGCACGAGTCGCGATGACGTCGGTGACGGACATGCACCGCGCCACCACATCCTAGGTCGGAAACCCCGGTCGATCGCGCGCAAGGAGTTCGAAACGATGGCCAGAGCCGCCGATGAGTGCATCACGACGGTCGCCGGCATCGACAAGATCGGCCCGCAGGCGGTCCGGCATGAGAACAACAGCCCGCTGACACAGATGATCGCCGATCTGGAGGCCCGGCTCGCCGAGTCGGCGACGGGCTGACCAGGACAGCCTTCCCCACCGCGGCGGCGTTGAACAGCATCCGGCCGCGCCGCACCCCCCGACGACCGGCCAAGAGCCCATCCACGCTCGAACGCACTCTCCCAGATGCCCTCACGGAGATCGTCATCGGGCTACAGCAGGAACGTCACCGACCCGCACGGCGAACGGATCTGAACGATCCTGGAGATCGTTTGGAACCCAAGGACGTCAAGGCCGTGCCGCCGGACGGTCGGCGGTCACGTCGCGCGGACGCCGTGATGGAGGAGCACGATTCGCGGCATCAGCGGATCGCCGTTATTGACCGCGGACGAGGGTGAGCATGTCTTCCACTGAGCCGGCCGGATCGTTTATCGGAAACTGCGCCGCCCGGATGATCCCGTCGGGGTCGGCCAGCAGGGTGAGGCGCTTGAAGCGGTCGACGCCGGCCGCTCGGAAGGTCGGCAGCAGCAGCCCGGCCGCGAGCTTGCTGTCCTGGTCGGACAGAAGCGGGTAGGGCAACCTCGCGTGCGCGACGAAGGCGGCCAGCTGGTCGGGCCGCTGGGTGCTGACGCCGCGGATCGTGGCGCCGGACGCCTCGAAGTCGGCATGCCGTGACGCGTAGGTGAGGGACTCCAGTGTGCAACCCGTGGCGCCCGGGATGTCGGCCCAACCGGGCGGGTAGTCCTGGGTGCCGGGGGCGAAGGCGCCGGGGAAGAAGTAGAGCACGGTCCAGACGCCGCCCGGCGCGTTGGGCGCGACCGGCTCGCCGTCGTGTCGTTCCAGAACGACATCCGGTAGCTTCCGATTGACCAGCTCATGCACCCGGCGGGTCTCGGCGGACCCGTTCTCGCTGGTGGCGGTCAGTGCGCCATCGCCCATCACATGTCTGGTGCCCCAATCCTGTAGCGCGATGAGCGCCGGCAGCAGGCCCTCGCCCTTCGCGGTCAGCAGGTAGTCGTGGCGCGGCGGGCGATCGGAATAGGGCCGCTTCTCCAGTACCCCGTGTGCGACGAGCCCGGCCAGGCGCTCGGCCAGAGCGCGACGGCTGACGCCGAGCCCACGCTGGAGGCCGTCGAAGCGGGTGGTGCCGCCGGCGATGTCCCGCACCACCAGGAACGTCCACCAGTCGCCGATCACTCCAAGCGCTTGCGCGATTCCACAGTCGGCGTCGGGTAGATCGGCTCGCTTCACATATCCACTATAGTGCGTTCCATTCTGAAACTCACTCGGAGGGCGCTGGGATGGCAGTCGACAGTGCGCGTGGCACGAGCGTCTTCTGGCGATGGTGGACGGCCGGCACCATCAGTGCGGTCGGTTCAGCGGTGAGCGCAGTGGCGCTGCCGCTGACGGCGTTGACGGTGGTCAACGCCTCCGCGTTCGAGATGGGCATGATCGTCGCCGCCAGTTACGTCGCCTGGATCGTGATCGGCCTACCCTCCGGGGTGCTGGTGCAGCGACTACCCATGCGAAGGGTTCAGATCGGCGCTGACCTGGCCCGCGCGGCAGCGGTCATCTCGATCCCGCTGGCATGGTGGCTGGACTGTCTGACGGTCACCCAGTTGGTGATCGTGGCCCTCGTGATCAGCTTCGCGAACGTCATCTTCGACGTCGCCAACTCGACCTTCCTGCCGTCGATCGTGAGCAAGGAGCAGTTGCAGTCCCGTAACAGCCTGACCTCCGGCACCCAGGCCACCACTCAGCTCGGCGGACCATCCGTTGGCGGTCTCATCGTCCAGGTGCTCGGGGCGGTGCCCACCCTCCTCGTCGACGCGGCCAGCTATCTTGTCTCAGCTCTGTTGTTGCGGACCCTGCCAGAACGCCGCGCCGAGGCCCCCGACCGCTGGCCACCGGTGCGCGCGATGATCCGCGAAGGCTGGCGTTTCGTCGTGCACCACCCGGTGATGGGCCCGTGCATGTGGGCCGCCACCGCGGCGAACACGGTCTGTGGGGCACAGCACGCGCTCTACGCGCTGTACCTCGTACGCGAGCTGCACGCCGCGCCCGGCCTCGTCGGCCTGCTGCTGGCGGCGGACGGGGTCGGCACGCTGATCGGCGCAGCTTTGACGAACCACATCACGGCCAGGCTCGGAACCGCCCGCGCCCTGATCGCCGCCGGATTCGTCTCGCTCGCGGGGGCGCTTGTCGTTCCCCTCGGCACCGGCTGGCAGGCCTTTGTCGCCTTCGCCGCCGGCAACGTGGTCTTCTCCGCCGGCGTGGTGGTGATCAGCGTGGTGACCCGAACCTACCGGCAGACGGCCAGCCCGCCCGAACTGCTGCCCCGGGTGATGGCGACGGTCCGCTTCGTCTCCTGGGGCGCGATCCCGATCGGCGGCTTGATCGCCGGAGTGATCGCCGGGGTCGTCAGCAGTCGAGTCACCCTGATGACTTTCGTCGTCGTGGCCGCCTGCATGCCGTTGGTCCTGCTGGCATCACCGATCCGGCGCCTGCGCAATCTCAGCGACTATCACCAGGGTGATTGACGGGTAGCTCTCTGGGGTTTTGCCGAAGCAGAAGGCTGGAACGTCTGGGGTTGTTCGTTCGTCATCCGAAGTGTGACGAGCTCTTCAGATCTCGACGAGCGGCTGCGCGCGGCGGCCGCCCGAACGCACCGGGCCGACAACCTGCGGCGCCGGCACGCGGCCACCGCGGAGCAGATCCAGCAGGCCCACCACACCCTGGCCGGCCTGGAGAAGGAGCTGTCCAAGGAGGAGGCCGACGTCACCCGCCTGGAAGGCGGGCTGACCGCTTTCCTGGCCCGCCTGGTGAGCCAGCGCGAGGAGCTGCTGGACCGCGAGCGTGCCGAGGCCGCCGCCGCCAGGCAGCGGCTCGACGGCCACCGGGCCCGGCTGGCCCAGATCGAGGCGGACGCGCGGGCGATCGAGTCCGAGCTGGCGGGGCTCGCGACGGCCCCGGAGGAGTACGAGAAGCTGCTGGCCGAGAAGGAGCGGCAGCTCCTCGCCCGCGGTGATGCCCGCGCCAGTGAGCTGACGGACCTCGGCGCCGCCCTCGACCGCGTCTCGGCGGAACTGCGCGAGCACACGGAGGCGTACCAGGCGGGGCAGGCCGCACTTCACGCGCTGGCCCAGGTGCTCGGCTACCTCGGCTCGGCCAAGGGCGCCTCCACCTGGGACCTCTTGGGCGGCGGCCTGATCGCCGACGCGGTCGAGCACAACCGGCTGCGCTCCGCCGACGAGGCCACCTGGCACGCCCAGCGGGCCCTGGACGTCTTCTCTCGCGAACTCGCCGACGTCGGCGTCTCCGCGCGTGCCCGCCTGCCCAAAGTGGACACGCGGTGGTTCGTCGACACGTTCTTCGACAACATCATCACCGATGTGATGAAGCATCAGCGCATCGAGAACACCCGCGCCGAGGTCGAGCGGACGGCCCGATGGGTCAAGGACGTGGGGACGCACCTGCGGCACCGCGACGCCGAACTGTCCGAAGAACGAGCGCGACTGCTGGCCAGGCGGGAGGAGCTGCTACGCGGTTGAGGCGTCCGAGCGGACGCTGGTAAGCCCGTCGACCTCTTGGCGTCGCGGCAATTCAGGACTCCGATACGGAGCCCGCCGAGCCGGAGACGGGCAGCGTCACCCGGCCTCGCCCTCCTTCCGGCGCGAGGCCGAGGAACGCGGCGGCCATCCGCACCTGCCTTCAGAAGCCATCTTCGATGATCTTAAGAAATTCGAGTGCGCCATGAGTACGGCCGGGTGTTGCATGAATCAGATGATCGACGAACCGCTGGAACGACTCCGCGCCGCCGCCCGACGCACCCGTGAACTGGCCCTCAACCGGACGGGCACCGGCCTGGGCCACCAGGACGCCGACGACGACGTCGGCACCATCGGCACGGACGGTGCCCTCGGGTTCGACCCATTCCCTCTGCTCGAAGCCCTCCATCACAACGGCGTCCGGGTTGTAGTGATCGGGCAAGTCGCCGGCATCATGCATGGATCCACCGAACTGACCGGCGATCTGGACCTGCTCTGGGATGGCGTCCCGGCGCACGCCCCAGCCCTGGCGGCCGCCTTCACCTCCGTCAACGCCCAACTTGTTGATGAAAAGGGCGACCCCGTAGCAACTCAACCGGAATCCTTTCTCCGCCCCAAAGTGCAGTTCACCTCACCCGGAGCCGGCGGCGACTGCTGTACCCCGGCGCTTCCCTGGGGCGGCCTTCGAGTCCGAGAGTTCCTCGACCGCGCGATCACCGTAGTCGACCCGGGCGGCCTGGAGGTTCACTATGTCTCCCGAAAAGACCTGATCCGGATGCGTCGCGCCATAGGCCGCCCCAAGGACCTCCGCCGAGCAGACGAACTGGACTCGTTCGCCTCAGACAGCCGAGGTTGACGGCCCACCTCTCAGGGTTCGGCCGCGGTCCCGCGGCAGGCTCGCGTCAGCCGATCTGTTCGGCCAGGGCGACGATGATGCCCGCGGGGCCGCGGAGGTAGCAGAGCCGGAAGATGCTCTCGTACTGAGCCACCTCGCCGAGGAGTTCGGCGCCGTGGGCGCGCAGGCGGGCGACGGTGTCGTCGATGTCGTCGACGGCGAACATGACGCGATGCAGGCCCAGCGTGTTGGGCGGCGGGTTCTCCGGCCCGGCGCCGACCGCCGCGGGGGTGTGGTACTTCGTCAGCTCGAGCTTGCTGTGGCCGTCCGGGGTCCGCATCATCGCGATGTCGCTCCGGACGCCGTCGAGCCCGACGGCGCGGTCCGCCCAAAGGCCTTCGATCTGCCCCTTGCCTTCCAGCTCCATGCCGAGCTCGGTGAAGAACGCGACAGCCGCGTCCAGGTCGTCGACGACGATGGCGACGTTGTCCATCCGCTGAATGGTCATGTCTCCGAGCATAGAAGCGCGGCGGGCCGCCGGTCCGGTGTGCCGGAACCCAGCGGTTCAGAAGATCGCTGGCCTGGCACGTCGCACGCAGGCCGAACGGTCTCGTCGCGTTCGCCATCCAGTATCGACAAGCCGAAGAAGACGATCGCGAAGAAGAACGAGGAACTCGACCACCAAGAACTCGGCCGGCTACGACCTTGAAGGCCCGCGATCAGCCATGGGTGTCCAGCCCTCGGCGATCGAGCGCTGCTCGGATCTGGCTGAGCCACTCCGTGCCCAGCCGGCGCCCGTTCGGGAGTTGGTCGCCTCGATCCCAGCGCCACGTTGTGATCATCGCCAGCACGAGGATCCGGCACTCGCGCAGCAACTCTTGATCGACACCCGGATAGTGCTCGCTGACTGCTTCGGGCGCATGGGCGAGGTCGAATTCGACAGGCCCACGGCAGCACGTCTCGAGGTCTATGAACAGCAGTCCGTTCTTCGTGGTGAGCACGTTGCCCGGGTGCGGCTCGCCGTGCAGCAGCTGCTCGGCGCCGCCGCGCTCGCCGATCACTCGTCTCAGGCTTCGTAACGTGTCGCCGAGCAGCTCCCGGTCCGCGTCGGCGAGCTCCGGAGTGCGGTCGCGGTTCGCCAGGAGTTGTTGAGCCTGCTCGACTCGATCCGTGAAGTGCGGCGTCGGGACATCGAGCTTGCGCATGCCGGCATGCAGCCGCTCGAGGGCATCGGCGTAGTCGGCTGGCGGGATCTCTTGAGGTGTCACGGGTTCGTAGTAGGCCCACAGCGTGACCACGAAGCCATCACGCTCATGGACACGTGGCTCCACTCGAGGCTCGAGAGCAGCCACAGGGCACCCGGATTCGGCGAGCCGCTGGGCAAGCTCGACCTCGAACCGCGCGACCTGATCCGCTACGGGTGCCACCCGGGCCAGGACGTCGCAGGGCAGCAGACGCAGAGTGAGCTTGTTCGAGTCATGAAGAACGATCGCGTCGTCGACTGTCAGGCCAAGTGATGAGGCGGTCGACATGGCCGCAGCCACCGCACGCGAGACCTCTGACGCCTGCATTGTCGCCTGGCCCCTCTCCCTCGAGCGCTGCCATACTCTCCAACGATGACACGGGGCGTCAGAGCGTCGGTGACCGCCGCCCGCTGCGACGATCACAACCTGTGGCCAGTCCGGTGTCGCTCTCATCGCCCTGAGGTGATCGCCGGCTCCCGGCGCTCTTGCTGCGCCGGTGCCAGCTGTTCGTGGAATCTGCCGTCCGCGGACCGCGTGATGATCCCGGTCTCCACCCCGTGCTCGGCCACATGGTGATCCGTCTGCTGAAGTGCCAGGCAGATCCACCGGGTGACGATGAAGGCGATGACGGGGCCGATGACCACGGCGAACCTGAAGAAGATCGTCACAGCGTCGACGGTGAGCTGGAACTGGTGGGCGATCTGGTCGTTGGCCGCGGCTGCCCACAGCAGGCCGTAGAACGTGACGCCGGCGACCGCGATGGCCGTCTTCACGGGCGTCTCGCGTGGCCGATCGAGCAGGTCATGCGCGAGCGTCTCGCGGGCCATGCGGCTCGTGGTCTTGGGCCGGCCCAGCGCGTCGCGGCGGCTGCGTCGCGAGGCGAGGAAGCGCTCGGCCATCGGATAGCCGGCCAGGGCGGTGAAGAAGACACCGGGTATCACCAGTGTGGGGACGAGGACCGCGAGGCTGAGCGTGTAGTCCCCGATGGTGAGCTCCCACCCCGGCATGATCCGGAGGGCGCCGTCGAGGAACCCCATGTACCAGTCGGGAACCGAGCCCGCCGAGATCTGCGTCGGCATGGCAGGGCCGTACAGCCAGATCGGGGCAATCTGGAACCCGAACCCGAGAATGATCAGCATGCCGATCGTCGCGACCGCCATCATCGGGCGTGCGCTCCGCCGCGCCGACACCGAGGCGACGAACCGGGAGTGGCCATGCCGCCGTACCAGCAGTTCACGGGCGATCAGCAGCGCGGCCATGACGACCGCGACCAACAGGTGCCCCCCGTACATGACCGGAATGACCCTGTCACCGGGAAAGTCCGGGCCGAACAGCAGCGACAGCGCCCAGGTTCCCACCACGGGGATGGACTGCACAACCGACATGATCAGCCACAGGCTCCCTCCCGACAGCATGTCGTCGGGCAGGGCGTTGCCGGTCTCGCCCGCGGCCATGCCCAGAGCCAGCAGCGTCACCCAGATCAGCCACTGCCCGGTGCGCGGGCGGCGGAATGCGCCGGTGAGGAACATGCGCAGCAACTGCAGCACGACGGCGGCCACGAAGACGAGCGCCGCCCAGTGGTGGATCTGGCGGATGAGCAGGCCGCCGCGCACCTCCAGGCTCAGCTGCATGGTCGAGTCGAAGGCCTTGCTGACGAAGAGTCCGCGCAGCGGGCCGTAGGAGCCGTCATAGGCCACCTGGGACATGCTGGGGTCGTAGAACACCATCAGCACCGCGCCGGTCACCGCCAGAACGGCGAACGACCAGACGGCGATTTCCGCGAACATGAACGACCAGTGCGAGAACTGAAACGAGCGGCGCTTGGCCAACAACGAACGCATTTGAGCCCCCTAACCTTGCCTACTCACAAGACGCAATCGGGCGGGCGCGTGTGACAACGTTGAGGCGTCGGGGACGGTGATTCACGTCACTGCCGTCGGGTCCTTTGCCGGGGACTGTGAACTGGAACATCGCCCTGGGCGGGGGGCCACGTGGTCGGTGCTCGTGCCGGGAGCCAGTTGCCGCCCTCACTTGCCGAGCAGGTCGAGGGCGATGTCGACGATCATGTCCTCCTGGCCGCCGACAAGGCGGCGTCTGCCCACTTCCAGCAGGATGGTGCGTACGTCGATGCCGTACTGGCGGGAGGCCGCTTCGGCGTGGCGCAGGAAGCTGGAGTAGGCGCCGGCGTAGCCGAGGGTGAGGGTTTCGCGGTCGACCTGGACCGGGCGGTCCTGGAGCGGGCGGACGATGTCGTCGGCGGCGTCCTGCAGGGCGAACAGGTCGCAGCCGTGCTTCCACCCGTTGAGGTTGGCCACGGCGATGAACGGCTCGATGGGGCAGTTGCCCGCCCCTGCGCCGTGCCCGGCCAGGGAGGCGTCCACGCGGGTGACGCCTTCTTCGACGGCCACGACGGAGTTGGCCACGGCGAGGGAGAGGTTCTGGTGGGCGTGGATGCCGAGTTGGGTGCCGGGGTCGAGGACGTCGCGGTAGGCGCGGACGCGGTCGCGCACGCCGTCCATGGTGAGGCGGCCGCCGGAGTCGGTGACGTAGACACAGTGGGCGCCGTAGGACTCCATGAGTTTGGCCTGGCGCGCGAGTTCGGCTGGGGGCGCCATGTGGCTGAGCATGAGGAAGCCGGCCACGTCCATGCCGATCTCGCGGGCGGTGGCGATGTGCTGGGCGGCGACGTCGGCCTCGGTGCAGTGGGTGGCGATGCGGATGGAGCGGACGCCGAGGGAGTAGGCGTGCTTGAGTTCGGCGATGGTGCCGATGCCGGGCAGCAGGAGAGTGGTGAGTTTGGCCTGCTTGATGGCGGCTGCGGCGGCCTCGATCCATTCCCAGTCGGTGTGGCTGCCGGGGCCGTAGTTGACCGACGCGCCGGCCAGGCCGTCGCCGTGGGCGACCTCGATGGCGCCCACGCCGGCGGCGTCGAGGGCGGTGACGATGCGGCCGACGTCGGTGGGGGAGATGCGGTGCCGTACGGCGTGCATGCCGTCCCGGAGGGTGACGTCCTGGATGTAGAGGTTCACGCGTGCTCTCCTGCTATGCGCTCGGCGACGCGGAGCGCGGCCGAGGTCATGATGTCGAGGTTGCCGGCATAGGCGGGCAGGTAGTGGGCGGCGCCCTCCACCTCCAGGAACACCGACACGCGGGTGGTGACCGGCTCGGGGGTGAGCGTGGTGACCGGCTCGTCGATCGGGGTGAACTGCACGTCCTGCTTGAGGCGGTAGCCGGGGACGTACTTGGCGACCTCGGCGACCATCTCCTGGACAGAGGTCCTGATGGCGTCGTGGTCGGCGTCGCCGGTCAGGCAGAAGACGGTGTCGCGCATGATGAGCGGCGGATCGGCGGGGTTGAGGATGATGATCGCCTTGCCACGGGCGGCGCCGCCGACGCTCGCGATGGCGGCGGAGGTGGTCTCGGTGAACTCGTCGATGTTGGCGCGGGTGCCGGGGCCGGCCGACTTCGAGGCGATGGAGGCGACGATCTCGGCGTACGCGACAGGGGTGACGCGGGAGACGGCGTGCACGATGGGGATGGTGGCCTGGCCGCCGCAGGTGACCATGTTGAGGTTGTTCGCGCCGAGGTGGGCCTCGAGGTTGACCGGGGGGACGACGAAGGGGCCGATGGCGGCGGGGGTGAGGTCGATGAGGGTCTTGCCGTACGGCTCCAGTTTGGCGGCGTTGGCGATGTGGGCCTTGGCGGAGGTGGCGTCGAAGACGATGTCGATGTCGGCGAAGCCGTCCATGGCGATCAGGCCGTCCACGCCCTCGTGGGTGGTGGGCACCTTGAGACGGCGGGCGCGGGCGAGGCCATCCGAGGACGGGTCGATGCCGACCATGGCGCCCATCTCCAGGGTGGCGGAGTGCCGGAGCACTTTGATCATCAGGTCGGTGCCGATGTTGCCGGAGCCGATCACAGCCACTTTGGTGTTGTTCATGAAGGATCGTCCTCGAAGGTCACAGACACCGTGCCGAGTCCAGAGATTTCTGCCCTTACGGTGACGCCGGGGGAGACGGGGACCATCGGTCCCAGGGCGCCGGACAGGATCACCTGGCCCGCGCGCAGTGGGTCGCCGAAGTCGCGGGCGGTGCGGGCCAGCCAGAGCAGGGCGTTGAGGGGGTCGCCGAGGCAGGCGGCCCCGGTGCCCTGGGAGACGGGCGCGTCGCCTGCGTGCATCCGCATGGTGGCTTCGACCGGCTCGAACGCGGTCAGCGGCAGCCGTTGCGACCCGAGCACGTACAGGCCGCTGGAGGCGTTGTCGGCGACGGTGTCGGTGATCGTGATGTCCCAGTCGGCGATGCGGCTGTCCACGATCTCCAGGGCGGGCACCGCGTACCGCACCGCCGCCCGCACCGTGGCCGGATCGAGGTCGCCGGCCAGGTCGGCGGCGAGCACGAAGGCGATCTCGGCCTCGACCTTGGGCTGCAGGAGCTGCCCGACGGGGGCGGTGCCCGTCACCTCCATGTCGGCGAAGAGCACCCCGAAGTCGGGCTGGTCCACGCCGAGCTGTCGCTGTACGGCGGGGGAGGTGAGGCCGATCTTCCGGCCCGTCACGGGGGCAGTGCGGCGGGCGTTGAGGCGGCGCTGCACCTCGTAGGCGTCGGCGACGTCAGTGATGAGATCGCGGACCGGCCGGCACGGTCTGCCGGTGAGAGCCGCGTCCGCCAGCCGGTCCACGGCCTGGTCGATGGCGGTCATCGCGCGGCCTCCGGCAATGCGGTGGCGACCGCGAAGCCCGCGATCCACTCGGGGATGGCCCGGTAGAAGCGGGAGGTCATCCGGTACTCGCCGGTGGCGGCGAGCGAGGCGAACGCGGCGATCCAGGTACGCACCTCGTGTGCGGAGCCGCCGCCCTCGGCGCCCATCCACGCCACGCTCCAGGCGTCCACGTCCGCCAGTCGGCCGCCGGCGAGGGTGTCCAGGACCAGGTTGTCCCAGGTCGGGTTGATGGGGATCATCGCGGTCGAGCCGGCGGCGTAGTCGCGGCCGGCCTGGACCACCCGCTGCTCTCCCCGCGCCCGCTGCTCCGGCGTGGGCGGGCGGCCCTCGATGAGGGCGTTGGCCACGCGGGGCGGGGCGCCGTCCAGCACCGGTACGGGCGGATCGTGGGAGAGCCCGCCTGAGCCCAGGTACAGCACCCGCCGGTCCAGTTCGGCGGCGGCCGCACCGATCGCGGTGCCGAGCGCGCGGATCCGGCTGACCGGCCCCAGCGGCGTGGCGACCCCATTGACGAAGACCGGCACCACGGGAACCCGGTCGATGCCGCCGAACAGCACCTCCAGCGGCTGCACGAACCCGTGGTCCACGGTCATCCGCGCCGAGACCGTCAGATCGACGCCACGTTCCAGAACGCCGAGAGCGATGGCGCGGGCAGCCTCGGCGTCCACCGACAGCGGCCCGGCGGCCGAGCCGAAATCGCCGACCGCGTCGGCCTCCGTCGCGAGGCAGAACGGCGGCATCTCCTTGTAGAAGAAGCCGTTGTAGTGGTCGGGCGCATACAGCACGACCAGGTCGGGGTCGAAGGCGCGGACGAACGCGCGGGCCTCGTCCACGGCGGCGTCCACGGCCGCAATGACGTCGGGCGCGGGGTCGTTCTTGCCGATGAGCGGGGAATGGGACAGGCCGACGGCGGCGGCGGTCATGAGGTGATCTCCTTAATGACGAGCTTGCCGGTGAGCCGCCCGTCGATCATGAGCTGGAAGCCCTTGTGGATCTCGTCCAGCGGGAGCGTGCGGTCGATCACCGGGCGCAGGCCCGTGGCGTCCATCATGTTGAGCAGCGCCACCAGTTCGCTGCGGGTGCAGCCGGTGGAGCCGAGGATGCGCTGTTGCAGGTAGAAGACCCGGCCGAGGTCGGCGGGCGGGTTGGCGCCGCTGGTCGCGCCGGCGATGACGACGGTGCCGCCGGGGCGCAGCGACCTCAGGGAGTGCGACCAGGTGGCCTCGCCGACGGTCTCGATGACGACGTCCACGCGTTCGGGCAGCCGCTCGCCGGGCGCCACGGCGGCCCGCGCGCCCCAGGAGAGTGCCTGGGCACGCTTGTCCTCGCTGCGGCTGGTGGCGTACACCACGGCGCCCGCGGCCAGCGCCAGCTTGATCGCGGCCGAGGCGACGCCGCCGCCCGCGCCCTGCACCAGCACCCGGTCCCCGGCCGTGATCCGCGCCTGGGTGAACAACATCCGGTACGCGGTCGTCCAGGCGACCGGCAGGCACGCGGCCTCGTCGAAGGACAACCACGACGGTTTGGGGACCAGGTTGCGGGCCGGGACGGTCAGGTACTCGGCGAAGGCGCCGTCGTGCTGCTCGGACAGCAGGGCCCGGTTCGGGTCGAGGGTCTCGTCGCCCCGCCCGGCGTCGGGGTCGGCGATGACGGGGTGCACGATGACCTCGTTGCCGTCCTCGTCGTAGCCGGCGGCGTCGCAGCCGAGGATGATCGGCAGCTGCTCGGGCGGGTGGCCGACGCCGCGCAGCGTCCACAGGTCGTGCATGTTGAGGGAGGACGAGACGACCCGGACGGTCGACCAACCGGGCCGGCGCTCGGGCTTGGGGACGTCGCCCAGGACGAGACCGGACAGGGGATCGGTCGCGCTCTGAGAGACGGCGGTGGCGGCAAGCATGCTCCAACGCTGGCCGATGAACGCTGATCTCCGACAGCTCGTGTGCCGTCGTGCGGAACGACCGTTGGAAGCCGGTGTGTCCGTGGCTGTTACCTGGGCACATGACCATCGAACCCCCGCGTGGGGCCTTGCGGCGCCCGGCCGAGCTGGCGCCGACCATCGACGTCTCCGGCCTCGTCGACAGCGAGGGCGGGCTGGTGGATCGCGCCATCTTCACCGACCAGCAGATCTACCGGCAGGAACTGCGCCGCGTGTTCGCGCCGAGTTGGCTGTTCCTGGCGCACGCCGACCAGTTCCACAAGCCCGGCGACTTCTTCACCACGTACATGGGCGAGGACCCGGTCATCGTCACGCTGGACCGCAACCGCCGCGTGCGCGCGTACCTGAACTCCTGCCGGCACCGCGGCGCCCGCGTCTGCCGCGCCGACTACGGCGCCACCCGCAACTTCACCTGCACCTACCACGGCTGGTCCTACGACCTGGAAGGCAAGCTCGTCAGCGTCCCGAACAAGGCGGGCTACCCGGAGTCGTTCGACACGGGGGAGTGGGGCCTGGTCGAGGTGCCCTACGTCGACAGCTACCGCGGCCTGATCTTCGGCACCTGGAACCCGGACCCCGTGCCGCTGCGCGAGTCGCTGGGCGACATGGCCTGGTACATGGACGCGATGCTCGATCACGACGACCAGGGCACGGTCGTGGTGGGCGGCGTGCACAAGTGGGTGCTGGAGGGCAACTGGAAGCTGGCCGCCGAGCAGTTCGCCACCGACTGGTACCACGTCAACATGAGCCACGCCTCGGCGCTCATGGTCCTCTCGCCCACCGGCAAGGGCCCCAAGGACGAGATCGTGCACCGCACCGGCCGCCAGTACGCCGGCCCCAACGGACACGGCGCCGGATTCCCCGTGCACCCCAAGAACCGTTTCGACGCCAGAACCGTCCACCAGTGGACGGACTACGCGGCGCTCCGCGAACGTCTCGGCGACGCCCGCGTCGACGGCCCGCTCACCAACGGCCACGCCACCGTCTTCCCGAACTTCTCCTACCTGCCGGTCAACGGCTCCATCCGGATCTGGCACCCCAAGGGCCCGGACCGGATGGAGGTGTGGGCCTGGACGATCGTCGACAAGTCCATGCCGCCCGAGGTGCGCGAGGCCCAGCGGCTGTACAACCTGCGCACGTTCGGCCCGAGCGGCATCTTCGAGCAGGACGACGGCGAGAACTGGAGCGAGGTGCAGGCCGTCTCGCACGGTTTCGTCACCAACAGCGTGCCGCTCAACTACCAGATGGGCCTCGGCTCCGAACGCGACGACGGCCGCCACCCCGGCACCACGAGCGAGCTGTACAGCGACGCCGCCGGCCGGGCCTTCTACGCGCGCTGGCGCGAACTCATGACCACCCCTGCCTGGCACGAGGAGGACGACAAATGAGCGAGGGAATCCGCGTCGCCGCGCTGGACGACATTCCGGAGGGCGAGGGCATCGCCATCGACAAGGCGATCACCGGCACCGACGACAACGTGGCGCTGCTGCGCGACACCGACGGCAGCGTGTGGGCACTGGACGACACCTGCACCCACGAGGACGCCTCTCTGGCCGACGGCTGGGTGGAGGACGGCTACGTCGAGTGCCCGCTGCACGCCAGCCGGTTCTGCCTGAAGAACGGCGAGGTCCAGGGCCTGCCCGCCACTCGCGACACCTGCCCGCACCGGGTCGAGGTACGCGACGGCGAGGTCTACCTCTTCCCGAACCAGGCGCCATGAGAGTCGTGATCGCCGGCGGCGGGGTCGCCGGCGTCAGCACGGCCGCGGCCCTGCGCGCGGGCGGCTTCGACGGCGACCTCACGCTGGTCGACGCGGGCGAGTTCCCCTACGACCGGCCGCCGCTGTCGAAGGACTACCTGACCGGGGCCAAGGACCTCGAGCAGATCGCCCTGCGACCGCCGCAGTGGTACGACGAGCAGTCGATCCGGCTGCTCAACCGGGCACGCGTGACCGCGTTGCGCTCAGGGCACGTCGAACTGCAGGACGGCACCCTGCTGCCCGCCGACCGGGTGGTCCTGGCCACCGGCGGGGGAGCGGCACGCCCGCCCATCCCGGGCTGCGAGCGCGCGCACGTGCTCCGCACGGCCGAGGACGCCGACCGGCTGCGCGCCGCTCTGCGACCGGGCGTCCGGGTGCTGGTGGTCGGCGGGGGCCTGATCGGCGCAGAGGTGGCGTCGAACGCCGTCGACCTCGGCTGCGAGGTCGTGCTCACGGATCCGGTGGCCACGCCGCTGGCCGCTGCGGTCGGCGCCGAGCTGGCCGCCTGGCTCCACCAGCAGCACACGACCCGCGGCATCAGCACCGTCCAGGCCGGAGTGGAGTCGCTCGACGGAGGCGAGGCAACGCTCGCCGGTGTACGCCGCGTGTTCGACGTCGTGGTGCTCGGCGTCGGCATGGTGCCCGAGACCGCGCTCGCCGAGGCGGCCGGGCTGAAGGTCGATCGCGGCATCGTCGTGGACGGCGGACAGGTCACCTCGAACCCGGCGATCCTCGCCGTCGGCGACTCCGCGCGCAGCCGCGACGGGCACTGGGAGGCCGCCCAGCACGACGGCGCACGGGCGGCGGCCACCATTCTCGGCGCGCCACCTCCCACGCCCACCGCCCCCTGGTTCTGGACTGACCGGCACGGCCGCCACGTCGAGGCGGTCGGCCACATGGCGGCGGCCGGCCGGACGGTGGTCCGCGGATCCTTCGACGACCCCGCGTTCTCGGTGTTCGGCCTGCGCGACGGGCTGGTCGTGGCCGCCGCCGCCGTGGACGACTCCAACGCCGTACGGGCCGCCCGGCGCATGATCGACCGCCGGATCCCGGTCGACCCGGGACGCCTGTCAGACCCGTCCGTGAACCTGCGCTCGTTGCTGCGCGGCTGACGTGCCGTCCTGCGGCACAGCCCGTTCCACTGCACCCTGAGAAGGGGATCCAATGACTTCCGTGAGCATGCGCGCGGACCGCGACACCCACTTCGAGGTCGAGCAGTTCTACTACGAGGAGGCCGACCTCCTCGACGCCGGCCGCTACGCCGACTGGCTCGATCTGCTCGCCGACGACCTCGACTACTGGATGCCCACCCGCACCAACCGGCTGCGCCGCCAGCAGGCCCTGTCGGTCGCCGCCCGGGGCGAGGCCGCCTTCTACGACGAGAGCAAGGAGAGCCTGGCCTGGCGCATCCGCCGCTTCGACTCCGGCATGGCCTGGGCCGAGGACCCGCCCTCCCGTACCCGGCACCTGATCAGCAACGTGATGGTGCGGCATGTCGACCCCGCCGAGCAGCCCGGCTTCACCGCCGACGATCTGCTCGTCCGCTCGGCGTTCCTGGTCTATCGCAACCGCCTGGAACGCGAGGAGAACGTCTTCGCCGGCACCCGCACCGACATTCTGCGCCGCACCGCCGCCGGACTCCAGGTCGCCCGCCGGACCATCCTGCTCGACCAGAACATCCTGCTGGCCAAGAACATCTCCACCTTCTTCTGATCGGAGCCCCTGTGAAGCACCACAGCGTGACCACCACGCTCGGCGAGATCGCCGTCGCCGAGACCGGCGAGGGCCCCGTGCTGGTGATGCTGCACGGCGGCGGCCCCGGCGCCTCCGGGGTCAGCAACTACCACCAGAACCTGCCCGCGCTGGCCCGCCACTTCCGCGTCGTCCTGCCCGACCAGCCCGGCTTCGGCGGCAGCTACCGCCCCACCGAGGAGGACCTGGACAAGCGGTCCATCACCGAGATCACCGTGGACGCACTCTTCCAGGCGCTCGACGCCCTCGGCATCGGCACCTTCCACCTGCTCGGCAACAGCCTCGGCGGCGCCGCCGCGATCGCGATGGCCCAGGAACGCCCCGACCGCGTGGCCAAGCTCGTGCTCATGGCCCCCGGCGGCGGCTGGCTGCCGTTCGGTCCCACCCCGACCGAGGGGCAGAAGGAGATGTTCCGCTACTACAACGGCACCGGCCCCAGTGAGAAGAAGATGGCCGCGTTCATCCGCACCATGGTCTTCGACCACAAGCAGTTCGGCGAGGACGTCGTCAAGGCCCGCTACGAGGCCTCGCTCGACGAGAGCCACATCGCCTTCTACCACCGCTACAACGCCGCCTTCGCCAGGCGCGGCGGCATGGACCCGCTGTGGCGGGACCTCCACAAGATCAAGGCGCCGACCCTGCTGCTGTGGGGGCGCGACGACCGCACGATCACCCTCGACGGCGCGCAGCTCATGCTCAAGCAGATCCGCGACGTGCAGCTGCACGTGTTCGGCCGGTGCGGGCACTGGGTGCAGCTGGAGCGGCAGCGCGAGTTCGAGGACCTCGTGACGGGGTTCCTGACGTGAGCGGCTGGCTGGAGGGCTACGTCGCCCTCATCACGGGCGGCGGCTCCGGCATCGGCCGCGCCGTCGCCGAGCGTTTCCTCGCCGAGGGCGCGTCCGTGACCGTCCTCGGCCGCGACGCGGCGCAGCTCGACGAGGTCGTAGGGGACAGGGTGCACCGGGTGACCGCCGACGTGCGCGACTCCGGCGCGCTGCACGCCGCCGTCGCCGAGACCGTCGAACGCTTCGGCAAGCTCGACACCCTGGTCGCCAACGCCGGCGTGTGGGACTACCAGCGCCAGCTCACCCGCCTGTCCGGCAAGGAGATCGACGCCGCCTTCGACGAGGTCTTCTCCATCAACGTCAAGGGCTACCTGCTGGCCGCCGAGGCGGCCTGGCCGGAGCTGGTCAGGACGCGCGGCAGCATCGTCATGACGCTGTCCAACTCCTCCTTCTACGTCAACGGCGGCGGCCCCCTCTACACCGCCAGCAAGCACGCCTGCCTCGGCCTCATGCGCGAGCTCGCCTACGAGCTGGCCCCCAAGGTCCGCGTGAACGGCGTCGCCTGCGGCGGCATGAACACCGACCTGCGCGGCCCCGAGGCGCTCGCGTTGGGCGACCGCTCGATCGCGGCCTCCTTCGCCAAGCGGCAGGGCACCCCGCCCATCCCGCTGCACGACTCCAGCACCGACCCGCGCGACTTCACCGCGCCCTACGTGCTGCTCGCCGCCCGCGAGCAGAGCGGCACCATCACCGGACACGCCATCTCGGCCGACGGCGGCATCGGGGTTCGGGGGTTCGCCCGCGCCGCCGGCGGCGACCATCTCTGAGGAGCCGACCGATGACTCACCCTCACCCCCCGAACTCGGGCTTCAACGTCGACGTCAACCCCGCCGCCGCGGTCGCGCGCAACGCCCGCCACTTCGGCGAGGCCGCCGTCGTCCGCTACGCGGGCGGCGACCTCACCTACACCCAGCTCGACCTGAAGGCGGCGCGGCTGGCGACGGTACTCGCCGAGGGCGGCGTCCGCGACGGCGACCGGGTCGCCTACCTGGGACTCAACAGCGTGTCCTTCCTGCTGACGATGCTGGCCTCGTTCCGGCTGGGCGCCGTCTTCGTCCCCGTCAACTTCCGGCTCGCCGAACCGGAGCTGCAGAGCGTGCTGCAGCGCAGCGGCGCCGCCGTGCTCGTCTGCGAGGAAGGACATCGGGCGGGCGCGGAGCACGTGCGCGCGGCGACCCCGCTCACCCGCTTCCTCCTGGTGGACGACGACCCGGAGGTGCCGGCCACCGAGGGCGCCGCGGGCTGGGAACCGTGGTCCGGCCTGATCGCCGCGGCCCAGCCGTTCCCGTCGGTGGCCGCGAAGACCTTCGACGACCCGGCGATCCTGATGTTCACCTCGGGCACCACCGGCCTGCCCAAGGGCGTGGTCCTGACCTACGGCAACGCCTGGTGGAACTCGGTCAACGTGGACACCATGCTCGACACCCGCAGAGGGGACGTGACGTACGCCGCCGCCCCGCTCTTCCACATCGGCGCGCTCAACAGCTTCGTGCTGCGGACGCTGGTGCGCGGCGGCACAGTGCTGGTGCGCCGCTCGTTCGATCCGGTCCGGTTCCTCGACGACCTGGTCACCTACCGGGTCAACTCGATGTTCGCCGTGCCCGCCATGCTCGCCGCCCTGAGCCGCGTGCCCGGCGCCTTCGACGCCGACCTGTCTCACCTGCGCTCCATCGTCGTGGCGGGCGCGCCCGTGCCGGCGTCCCTGATCGAGCTGTACGCCTCCCACGGCATCCTGCTGCAGCAGGCGTGGGGGCTCACCGAGACCGCGCCGTTCGCCACCCACCTGCCCGCCGAGCACACCCTGCGCAAGCTCGGCTCCGCCGGCATCCCCATGCCCTACACGCAGGTCCGCGTCGTGGACTCGATGACCAACCAGCCGCTCAAGCCCGGCGAAGCCGGTGAGATCGTGGTGCGCGGCCCCAACGTCACCCCCGGCTACTGGGAGAACCCCGAGGCGACCGCGGCCGCGTTCGACGAGGAGGGCTGGTTCCACTCCGGCGACGTCGGCTACCTGGACGAGGACGGCTGCCTGTTCATCGTCGACCGGCTCAAAGACATGATCATCAGCGGCGGGGAGAACGTCTACCCGGCCGAGGTCGAACGGGCCCTGGCCGCCATGCCCGGCGTCGTGGACGTCGCGGTCGTCGGCAGCCCCGACGAGCAGTGGGGCGAGACGGTCGTGGCCGTGGTGTCCCTGGCTGAGGGGACGACGGTCACCCTCGACGACGTCCGCGAGTACGCCGCCACTCAGCTTGCCCGCTACAAGCTGCCCCGCAAACTGAAGATCGTCCAGCAGGTGCCCAGGAACGCCTCCGGCAAGCTGGACAAGGTCGTCATCCGCCGCCTGGCGGACGAGGAGGGCTGAGATGTTGCCGATGATCGACGGCGTCCGGTTGGCGCGGTGCGCGACCGGCCGCCTGCGCGAGGCGTACCCGGCGGGCGCGCACGACGTGGAGATCATGGTCTCTCCGGCCTGCACGGGACAGGCGATGACCCGGCTGCTCCGGGACATCGCCGACGCCGTGATCACGGCCGATCCCCGTTGCCGCCGTCTGGTGTGCGCGGTGCCGGAAGGCGACCTCGGCCGGGTGGCGGCGGCGGAGTCCGCCGGGTTCCGCTACGTCGTCGACGTCGACCTGCCCGGCGAGCAGCTCAGCCTGCTGGTGCACGAGCCCGACTGGGTGACCAGGACCGACATGGACCTCGACCACGTGCCGGGGAGCTGATCGGGTCACGCGCTGGCGCGCAGGCGGTGGCCGCGCGCCAGCGCCAGTGCCGCCGCGGCGCTCACCCGTCGCAGCGCCGGCGCCTGCGCCCGGGTGTCCAGACGGCCGGTGGGCCCCGAAACCGACATCGCGGCCACGGCCTTGCCGCCCCGGCCCATGACGGGGACGGCGATGCAGCACAGTCCGACGGTCGACTCCTCGTCGTCGAAGGCGACCCCGGTGCGGCGGACCTCGGCGATCGAGGCCGCCAGCCTGCCGGGGTCGGTGATGGTGTGCGGCGTGAACGCCCGCAGGTCGGAGGCGAGCACGCGCTCCAGGGCGTCATGGTCGTAGGCCAGCAGCACCTTGCCGACCGCGGTGCAGTGGGCGGGGACCCGGCCGCCGATGCGCGAGGGTGAGCGGACCTGGCGGTGGCCGTAGAGCTTGGACAGGTAGACCACGTCGGTGGCGTGCAGGGCGGCGAGATGCACGGTCTCACGCGTCAGCTCGTACAGGTCGGTGAGGAAGGGGATGAGCAGGTCGCGGATGCGGTCGTGGTCGGGCACGTAGACGTGCCGGCCGAGCTCGTGCAGCCGCTGACCCAGCCGGTACTTGCCCGCGATCTTCTCCACGACGCCGTTGCGCTCCAGCATGCCGAGCACGCGGAACGCGGTGCTCTTGCTCAGCTCGGCGCGGCGGGCCAGTTCGCTGACGCCGAGCCCGGTTCCGGCCTGGTCGCCGAACGAGATCAGGAGACTGACCGCCTTGTCGATGGCAGCGCGGTCATCGCGGATGGCGGCCGTACCCATGGTTGACCTCCTTCTGTCACTTAAGAGTGACGATTCGGACGCTTGCAGTGGACAGGATGCAAGAGCCGATCTACGTCTGTCAAGATGGACGAAGAGTCATTTATAACTGACGGGAGTCGTGGTGGACTACAACGAGCTGGTCGCGCGCAACGTACGCAGATTCCGGCGGGAACGCGGCCTGTCGCTCGGCGAGCTGTCACGCCGCTCGGGACTGTCCAAACAGACGCTCTCCAAGGTCGAGCAGGGAATCGGCAACCCCACGGTGGAAACGTTGTCCGCGCTGGGCAACGCGCTCGACGTCTCGCCCAGGCGCCTGCTGACCGAGTGGGGGAGCGCCGTCTACGTTCAGCGCGACGCCGCCGGGACCTGGCAGCGACAGGACGGCCTGGGCGAGCGCGTCCTCGACCAGGTCTACGGCTCCGGCTACGTGCACACGAGCCTCCTGACCTTGGACGAGCAGGGCTGTGTGCGCTCCTTCCCCGGCCACTCGCTCGGCACCCTCATCCACCTGTACGTCATCGCCGGCGCGTTGCGGACCGGCCCGCTCGAAGAGCAGGTGGACCTCACGAGCGGCGACTTCGTCCGCTTCCCCGGCGACATCCCCTACCGGCACACCTGCCTGTCCGACCGGATGCTCGCCCACGTCGTCATGACGATCCCGCAGGCCGGGCAGTTCGGACCGCCCGCGCGCTGACCTCGAGCAGCAAGCAGGGCCTGACCGCCGGTCAAGCTTGCGGTGACGTGCCGCTGTGCGGCACAGGAGCGTGCCCTCCGCCTCCGGCGGGCTTTCCATGCTCTTGTACCCCCAGTCCTCAGCGGAGGAGTTCTTCCATGTCCGAGACCGCCGTACCAACCGGGACAGCCGCGGGCGCGCCAAGCCGCAGCGTCTCGCGCGTCGCCGCCGCCAGCCTCATCGGCACCACCATCGAGTACTACGACTTCGCCGTCTATGGCACCGCCGCCGCCCTGGTGCTGGGCCCCGCCTTCTTCCCGACCGGAACCCCGGCGGCGCAGACCCTGGCCGCCTTCCTCACCTTCGCCGGCGCGTTCCTGGCCAGGCCCATCGGCGTGGTGCTGTTCGGCACCATCGGGGACCGGCTGGGCCGCAAGCCCGCGCTGGTCATCTCGCTGCTGCTGATGGGCGCGGCGACGGTCGGCGTCGGCCTGCTGCCGACCTACGCCGGTGCCGGGCTGCTGGCGCCGGTGCTCCTGGTGGCGCTCCGCCTGCTCCAGGGCGTGAGCATGGGCGGCGAGTGGGGCGGCGCGGTGCTGCTCGCGGCCGAGCACGCACCTCCTCGGCGGCGGGCGATGTACGCCTCCATCCCGCAGGCCGGTCCGCCGCTGGGCTTCCTGCTGTCCAGCGCGGTGATCCTGCCCACCCTGGCCATCGCCGGACGTGATGGCTTCGCCGCCGGAGCGTGGCGCATCCCGTTCCTGCTCAGCGCCGTGCTCATCGTCATCGGCATCTGGGTGCGCAGCCGGGTGGAGGAGTCGCCGGTCTTCGCCACCACGCCGCGCCAGGCCGCCGCCCGCTTCCCGCTCGGCACGCTGCTCAAGGAGCACCCCGGCCGGCTGTTCCTCGGCGTCGGCGCGGCGATCGGCGGTTCGTCCGTCTACTACCTGACCACCGTCTACAGCCTGCAGTACGGCCCCGCAGCGCTCGGCATCCCGCAGAACACGATGCTCGCCGCCGCCAGCGTCGCCGCGACCGCCGGTGCGCTGGCCACCGTGCCCTTCGCCCGCCTGGCCGACCGGATGGGCCGGCGTCCGGTGATGCTGACCGGTCTCATCGGCTGCGTGCTGTGGGCACTGCCCATGTTCGGCTCCCTGCAGACCGGGAACGGCCTGCTGATCACGGGTGCGCTCGCCGTCGGGCTGCTGCTGTTCACGCTGAGCTTCGCGCCGATCGCCGCGTTCCTGCCGGAACTGTTTCCCGCCCGGCTGCGCTACACCGGGGCCTCGACCACCTTCATCCTGGCCAACACCCTGGGCGGAGGCTTCGCGCCGGTCGTCGCCACCTGGCTGAACACGCAGTGGGCCTCGCCCTTGGTGCTCGGCGTCTACGCGGGCACACTCTGCCTGGTGAGCCTCGTCTGCGTGCTCGTCCTGCCCGAGACCCGTGAGCAGGAGTTCTCGTCCTGACGGTGTCGTTCGGCAGGGAGGAGACGACCCTGGGGCCGGTCTGCGTGGCGGTGCCGGTCACGGGCCCGGCGCACCGGCGGCTCAGAGGGCGCGCTCACCATGGGTGCGGGACACCCGCATGGCCCCGGTGCCCGGCTGCACACGCGGGACGCTGACCACGACGTGCACCACGCTCTCGCCGTCCAGCGACTCGTACATGTGGGGACGGTCGCCCGGATAGCGCACGAAGTCGCCGGTGCCCAGCTCCACCGCGGAGTCGACCGGGCCCACCCGTACGCGGCCGCTGATGACGTACAGGTGCTCCAGCGTGCCCACCGGATGGGGAGCGGATGGCTCGGCCGGGCCGTCGCCGGCCGCGGGCGCGATGCGCAGCAGATAGTTCTCGATCACGCCGGAGCCGTAGATGTGGTCGAGTGAGCGGGACTCATAACCGCCGTGCCGCTGCCACACCACCTCGTCGCGGCGCTGGACCACCATCACCTGCTCGCGCTCGGCCACCAGCCGGGTGACCGGCACGCCGAGCGCGTCCGCGATGGAGAACAGCGTGTCCACCGTCGGGTTGCCCACCCCCTGCTCGATCGTGGACAGGGTCTGTTTGGCCAGCCCCGCCTGCCTGGCCAGCTCGGCCAGTGACATGCCTCGCTGCTCTCTGAGCAGGCGCATATTGCGCGCCACAACGGCGTTTCCCGACGACACGGCACCACTGTAGGTGTAACGCGCCACTCACGGCATACCCGCGATCTTGTGCCCGTGCCGCAGAGCGGCACACGGCCTCCCCTCACCCCCCGCTGAGCGCTGGAATGACCGCACCTCGTCACCGTGAAGAGAGGCCGGCGATGAACGAACGAGAAGCCGTACCGCGTACCGGCAGGCCGGTAGGCCCGTGGTGGTCAACCAGCTGCTGGGATCAGCCGGGCTCCCGGAGGAGAAGAGCGACGCGGCGAACGCGGCCGCCGTCGCCGCCTGTGACGGTGACGACGGCGTCGTGGACCGAACCATCGCCGAGCCGCGCCGCTGCCAGTTCGACGCCTCCAAGGTGGACGGCCTGTCGGCGGCAGAGGCGAAGGCCGTCAACCTGATCTGGGACGGCCCTCGCAATCGCCGCGGCGGCCGTCTGTGGGGCGGCATCACCAGAGGAACGAGCTTCCACACGCTTCTGCCGGGTGGCAACGCCATGAGCCCGATGATCGAAACGTACCTGCGCTACTGGCTGTACCAGGACGCGGCCTTCGACTGGCGCGCGAAGCTCACCATGGCGAACTTCGAGGAGGCCGTCGAGCTCTCCTACCGCAAGTTCCGCGACAGCGCCGCGACCGACAGCACCGACCTGTCCCGCGTTCAGCGCAGCGGCGCCAAGGTGATCTTCTACCACGGCACCAACGACCCGCTGATCGTGCCGTTCGGCTCCTACAACTACCAGCAGCGCCTCTTCGACCGGTACGGCGTGAAGCGGACACGGTCGTTCGTACGCACCTTCTACTTCCCCGGCGTCGCGCACACCGACCCCGCCCTCGCCGGTAACGGTCCGGCCCGCGAGCAGGTGCTGGACGCTCTGCAGGCCTGGGTGGAACGTTAAGGTCCCCGACGACCTCGACGCCGCCTCCCTGACGGTCAGGGAGATGAGGTGAGGACGCCGTTCATCCGATCGGGTCAGTGTGACCGAATCGCGCTGGACGAGCCCCTGGAGATCATGCCCCACTGGGCTGCGGCATGCATCGACGGCCGTCGAGGATCTGGAACATCGGGTCGCCATAAGGGCGACTGAAGTGGGTTTCCATGTATATCACTCGTGAGCTTGAAGAGTGCTAATCTGTTTGACGTTTCAAGCTGCGATGAGTGGGGGCAAGCCGCGTGAAGCCTCGGTCGATCGTATTCGATCTCTACGGTGACTACTTGCGCTATGACGGCGGCGCGGCCCCGTTGCAGACTCTGACCGATCTGCTGGCCGGCTTCGACGTTCCCGAGGCGACGACCCGGGTGGTGATGACGCGGCTGCGCAAGGAGGGGTGGTTCGACACCGAGAAGCGGGGGCGAACCACCGTCTACCGGCTGACCGACAAGAGCTGGCGCCTGCTCGACGAGGGCCGCAAGCGCATCTTCCAGCGCGAGCGGGAGCCCTGGGACCGGCAGTGGCGCGTCGTCATCTACCACGTTCCCGAGACCGATCGCGCGGCCCGGGAGCGGGTCCGCAAGAAGCTCAGATGGCTCGGGTTCGGGCCGCTGGCGCCGTCCGCCTGGGTCTCTCCGCACGAGCGGCTGCAGGAGGTGGCGGAAGGGCTGGCCGAGGAGCTCTCCGTCCGGCTCGACCTGCTGATCAGCCGGTCGATGGGCGCCGCCAGCGACATCGACATGGCGGGCAGGTGCTGGGACCTGAAGGAGCTCCACCGCGCCCTGCTCGCCAAGCGTGACTCCTATCGGGCGCTGCTGGCCCGTTTCGACTCGGCCCCGCCACGCGGGCGGGACGCCCTGGTCGAGCGCACCCGTCTCGTCCACGACTACCGCATGCTGCCCTTCGACGACCCTGACCTGCCGTTGGAGCTGGTGCCGGCGGGATGGGTCGGTCGTGACGTACACGACCTCTTCCTCGACCTGCACGAGCGGCTCGCCCCTGAAGCCGAGGGGTTCTGCGCCTCCTTGGGCATCGGCCCCTTGAACAAGACGTCCGCACAGGCCTGACGTGCCAACTGCCTTCGAAAGTTTAGTGACAAATTATTGACGGTCGTTTGATGAATGTGTAGCGTCGGCGGCACCTGCCCGGCCGCATGCCGGGCTCTTTCGGATCTCGCTCTGTGGAGTGACCATGGACGCCACCGCCCAACGCCCGTCCGCCCCCCGTGGGAACAGCCTCCCCGTCGTCGCCATCTGCTTCGCCTCGATCGTCTTTGACGGCTACGACCTGATCGTCTACGGCTCCGTGGTGCCGAGCCTGCTCGCCGAGCCGTCATGGAACCTCACCCCCGCGCAGGCCGGCGCCATCGGCAGCTACGCGCTCATGGGCATGCTCATCGGCGCCCTGGCCGCGGGCGTGATCACCGACATCGTCGGCCGCCGCAAGATCGTGATCGCCAGCGTCGCCTGGTTCTCGATCGCCATGGTCCTGTGCGCCCTCGCGCCCTCACCGGAACTGCTGGGTCTGTTCCGGTTCGTGGCCGGGCTCGGCCTCGGCGGGGTCGTGCCCACCGCCATCGCGCTCACCATCGAGTACGCGCCACGACACCGGCGCAACCTGTACAACGCCCTGATGTACTCGGGCTACTCGGTCGGCGGCATCCTGGCGGCGCTGCTCGGGCTGATGCTGCTGGCCGAGCACGGCTGGCGGCTGATGTTCTGGATCGGCGCCGCCCCGATCGTCCTGGTCCTGCCGCTCGCCCTCCGCTACCTTCCTGAGTCGGCCGGGTTCCTGCTCGCCCGGGGCCGCCGCGCCGAGGCCGAGGCGCTGGCCTCCCGCTACGGGCTCGTCCTCGACGAGATCGCCGAAGGCGAGGCCGCGCGGACCCCGCAGGAGCGGGCGACGCGCACCCGCTCGATCGCCGTGCTCTTCCGGCGCGATGTCCTGGCGGCCACCCTGCTCTTCGGCGCGGCCAGTTTCTGCGGCCTGCTCCTGGTCTACGGTCTCAACACCTGGCTGCCGCAGATCATGCGCCAGGCCGGCTACCCGCTGGGCTCCTCGCTGCAGTTCCTCCTCGTGCTCAACCTGGGCGCGATCGTCGGCACCATCATGGTGTCCTTCCTCGCCGACCGTTTCGGCTCGAAGATCGTCACCGCCTGCGCCTTCCTCGCCGCGACCCTGTGCCTGTATCTGCTGAGCCTCCACCTGGACACGGCCGTCCTCATGGCGTGCGTCGCGGTGGCCGGGCTGGGCAGTGTCGGCACGCAGATCCTCGTCAACGGCTACGTCGCCACGCACTACCCGTCGTCCGCACGCGCGACGGCCCTCGGCTGGTCCCTCGGCGTCGGAAGGCTGGGTGCGATCCTCGGCCCGCTGCTCGGCGGCTGGATCCTGGGGTCGGGTCTCGGCACGGAATGGAACTTCTACGTGTTCGTGCTGCCGGCGTTGCTGGGCGCGATCTTCATCGCGGCGGTGCCGCGGGTGCGTGCCGGCCGGAAAGCGGCCGGCGTCGATCAGCCCGAGACGGTGTGAGGGCGGCCTCTCTACATATTTCATTTCATAGACGGCCGTTTGTAATTTGTTGTAACGTGGCGATAGGACGATCGGGAGGACCATCGCATGAACCCTCAGCCCCCTGAGATCACGGCGGAGGAGCAAGCCCAGCTGCAGGAGCTCTACAAGGCTTTCGCCGCGGCGCACATGACGCCGTTGTGGACGCAGATCGGCGGCTTGATGCCGGTCACGCCGCAGCCGGACGCGGTGCCGATGTTGTGGCGCTGGTCGACCCTGCTGCCCCTGGCCGAGCGGGCCGGTGAGCTCGTCCCCGTGGGGCGGGGCGGCGAGCGCCGCGCGATCGCGCTGGCCAACCCGGGCCTGCCCGGCACCCCGTATGCCACGCCCACCCTGTGGGCGGCGATCCAGTACCTCGGCCCGCGCGAGGAGGCGCCCGCGCACCGCCACACACAGACCGCGTTCCGGTTCGTGGTCGACGGCGAGGGCGTGTGGACCAACGTCGAGGGCGACCCGGTGGCCATGCGCCGCGGAGACCTCCTGCTCACGCCGGGCATGCACTTCCACGAGCACCACAACACCACCGACCATCCGATGGCCTGGATCGACGGGCTGGACATCCCGCTCGTCCGCCAGCTCGACGCCGGGTTCTTCGAGTTCGGTCCCGACGAGCTGGGCACCCGCGAGACGCCTGCCGCCTCCCGCAACGAGCGGCTCTGGGCACACCCCGGCCTGACCCCGGTCGGGGCGCCGCCGCCCAAGGCGTCCCCGCTCATGGCCTACCGCTGGGAGCACACCGACGCCGCCCTGGCGGCCCAGCTGGAGCTGGAAGAGGAGGGCCACCCCGGCGTCGTGGAGCCCGGTCACGCCGTCGTCCGCTTCACCAACCCGGCCACCGCCGGGGACTGCCTGTCCACCATCCGCTGCGAGATGCATCGGCTGCGGGCCGGCGCCCGCACCGCCGTCACCCGCACGGCCGGTTCCTCGGTCTGGCAGGTCTTCGAGGGCTCCGGTCTGGTCCGGGTCGGCGACGAGCACTACGAGGTCGGCAAGGGAGACCTGTTCGCCGTCCCGTCCTGGGCCGCGCTGTCCCTGGCCACCGAGACCGGCCTGGACGCCTTCCGCTTCGGCGACGACCCTGTCTTCGAGGCTCTCGGCCTCTCCCGCGTTCACCGAGAGGAACTGCCACAGTGAAGCTGGCCACCATCCGCACCCACGACGGCACCGCCGCGGTCCGCGTCGACGACGACGGCGCCGTCGAGCTGGGCGCCGCCGACCTCGGCGCGTGGCTGGCGCGGCCAGGCTGGAAGGCGGCGGCCGAGCAGGCCGACGGGCCGCGCCACAGCCTGGACGGGCTCGACTACGCCCCCCTGATCCCGAGCCCGGAGAAGGTCATCTGCGTCGGGCTGAACTACCGCACCCACATCCTGGAGATGGGCCGCGAGCTGCCCGCGTATCCGGCGCTGTTCGCCAAGTTCGCGCGTGCGCTCGTCGGCGCCTTCGACCCGGTCGAGCTGCCCAGCGGCTCGGAGCAGGTCGACTGGGAGGCGGAGCTCGGTGTCGTCGTCGGTGCCGAGGTGCGGCACGCCACGCCGGAACGGGCCGCCGCGGCGATCGCCGGCTACACCGTGATCAATGACATCACCGCCCGGGACTTCCAGTACCGCTCGGTGCAGTGGCTCCAGGGCAAGACGTTCGAGCGCAGCACCCCGGTCGGGCCGTGGCTGGTGACCGACGCCGGCCCCGGCGAGATCTCCTGCGAGGTCGACGGCGATCTCGTGCAGCAGGCGGACACCGGTGACCTCGTCTTCAATCCCGCCGAGCTGGTCGCGTACATCTCACAGATCATCACCCTCGCCCCCGGCGACATCATCGCCACCGGCACGCCCGGCGGCGTCGGCCACGCCCGCAAGCCCCCGCGCTACCTGCGCCAGGGATCGGAGCTGGTCACGCGCGTCGAGGGCGTCGGCGAACTGCGCAACACGATGGTCGGGGGGAGCTGATGCGCATCGCTGTCGCGGGGGGCGGCCCGGGAGGGCTGTTCTTCGCCACCATGATCAGGCGGCTCCACCCGGCGGCCGAGGTCACCGTGTTCGAGCGCAACCGCGCAGACGACACCTTCGGCTTCGGCGTCGTCTTCTCCGACCGTACGCTGGCCGGGATCCACGAGGCCGACCCTGTGCTGCGGGAGGCGCTCGACGAGCACGGCCGGCACTGGGACGACATCGAGGTCCGGCTCAAGGGGGAGCGCGTCCGGTGCGGCGGGAACGGCATGGCCGCCATCGTCCGGCGCACGCTGCTCGCGCTGCTGCAGGACCGCGCCCGCCGGCTCGGCGCCGACCTGCGCTTCGCCACCGAGGTGACCCTCGACGAGCTGACCGGCTACGACCTGGTCGTGGCCGCCGACGGCACCGGCTCGCAGATCCGGGACCGGCTCGGCTTCGGCAGCGAGGTCGAGACCGCCGGCGCGAAGTTCATCTGGTTCGGCACGGACTACCTCTTCGACGGGCTCACGTTCCTGCACGAGCGCGGCCCGCACGGCGTCTTCGCCGTGCACGGCTACCCGATCTCGGCGGACATGTCCACGTTCATCGTGGAGACCGACGAGGCTTCGTGGCGGCGGGCGGGGCTCGACGCGTTCGACGTCACGCAGCCGCCCGGCCCGAGCGACCTGCGCTCCAAGGCGTACCTGGAGGAGCTGTTCGCCGGCCAGATCGACGGGAAGCGGCTGCTCACCAACAACTCCCGCTGGGGAAGCTTCCGTACGCGCCGCACCAAACGCTGGCATACCCTGACGCCACGACCGGTCGTGCTGCTCGGCGACGCCGCGCACACCGCGCACTTCTCGGTCGGCTCGGGGACGAAGATGGCGATGGAGGACGCGGTGGCGCTGGCACGTGCGCTGTCCGAGCACGGCGGCGACCTGCCTGCCGCGCTCGCGGCCTACGAGTCGGCCGCCCAGCCGTCCGTCCGGCAGGTCCAGGACGCCGCACGGCCGAGCCTGTCATGGTGGGAGCACTTCGGCCGCTACTACGACGCCTTCGAGCCCTGGCAGTTCGCCTACCACTTCCTGTCACGCAGCATCACCGACGCGCGGCTGGCCCGCCGCGCCCCCGAGTTCACCCAGGCCAGCCTGCACAGGTGGGTCGAGATCCACGGCGCCGAGCCGCTGCGCACGCCGTTCGAGAGCGGCGGCTGGCAGGCCGCGAGCCGGCTCGTCGATGTCGTCACCGATGCCGGCGGCACGCCGGCAGCCGTGGACGACCTGCCGCTGTCGGCCACTCCGGCGCGGGAGGCGTGGGGCCTGCTCCTGGACGCGCCGGACTCCGAGGCAGAGCTGCCGGAGGTCTACGCCCGCCTCGCCGACCTCGTGGCAACCGGCGAGCGGCCGGTACTGGTCGCCGTGGCCGGCGGCACGCCACTGACCCGCACCCTGGTGTGCGAACAGGCCCGCCTGCGGCACCGGCTGCCCGCGCTGTCGATCGAACCGGCACTCGACCGCGACCGCGCCCACACGATCGTGCTGTCCGGCCGCGCCGACCTGGTGGGGGTCGCTGCGTGAGCGACACCGTCACCACAGCGATCTCGGGGGACCTGTCAGCACTGTTCGCGCCCCGCGGCATCGCCGTCATCGGGGCATCCCGCCATCCGCACAAGCTCGGGGCGACGCTGGCGCGCTCGCTGTCCGGCTTCGCCGCCGCCGGGGGACACCTGGCGCTGGTGAACGGCCGCGACGACGGCATGTACGGCTCGATCGCCCAAGCCGCCGCCGACGGCCCGATCGACGTGGCGATGATCTGCGTGCCCGCCCCCGCATGCCCCGGCGCCCTGGCCGAGGCCGCCGCCGCGGGGGTCCGCGCCGCCGTGATCTACTCGGGCGGATTCGCCGAGACGGGGGAGGCCGGCGCGGCCCACCAGCGTGCTCTCGCCGACATCGTCTCCCGGACCGGCATCCGGCTGCTCGGCCCCAACACGAGCGGCTTCCTGGCCCCGCACTGCGGCCTCACCGCCACCTTCGTGCCCGGCGCCGCCCAGATACGGCCCGGCAAGGTGAGCGTCGTCGCCGCCAGCGGCGGCGTCAACCACGCCCTGGCGTTCCTGCTGACCGAGGCCGGGCACGGCGTCAGCCTGGCCGTGGGGCTGGGCAACGCCGTCGACCTCAGCGCCCCCGACATCCTCGGCCATCTCGCCGACGACCCCGCCACCGGCGCCGTCGCGCTGCACCTCGAATCGGTGGCCGACGGCCCCCGCCTGGTCGACAGCGTGCGCCGGCTCGCCGAACGCCGCCCCGTCGTCGCTCTCGTCGTCGGCCGCAACGACGTCGGCGCCTTCGCCGCCTCCCACACCGGCGCGCTGGCGACGTCGTGGCGCATCACCAGGGCCGCCCTCGCCCAGGCGGGCGCCGTACTGGTGGACGACGAGCGCGAGCTGGTCGACGCCGTCGGCGCACTCGCCGTCACCCGCATGCGGCCCCGCAGGGCCGCGGGGGTCGGCGTGGTGACCGCGCAAGCCGGTCCCGGCCTGCTGCTCCTGGACGACCTGCGCGGCCGCCGGGCGGACGTCCCCGAGCTCACCACCGCCACGCAGGACACGCTGGCCGAGCTGCTGCCGCCGCTGACCTACCAGGCCAACCCGGTCGACACCGGGCGTCCCGGCGCGGAGCTCGGCCGCGTCTTCGCCGCGGTCGGCGCGGATCCGGGCGTGGACGTGATCGCCGCGTACACGCTGCACGAGCCCGACGCCGTCGACATCGCCGCCGCCGTCAAGGAGGGCCGCGCCCACGGCACTCCGATGGTGCTGGGTCTCGGCGGGACCGGCGAGGAGGTCGTCCGGAAAC